>NZ_DATIND010000126.1 GCF_035474595.1 Longimicrobium sp. | reverse complement strand
GGCTTCGTCCGCGAGCGAGCGGAGAACGATCCCGAACCCGGCCCGCGGGAACAGGCACTGGGCGCCCTGGCCGAGCACGTCGCGGGCAGTCCCGACACACTCCGCTTTCTCCACGAGCGAGCGGAAAGCGATCCCGAGCCCGGCCCGCGGTCGCGGGCGCTAGTGCATCCTCATCGGACCCCTTGTGCGAGCTGGTTTCCGGTCCGATCTGGCCGGGATGCATCCGCCCATCTTCGTCCGCAAGCCGAGCGCTGAGGAGCGCGCCCGGCTTGAAGCGGGCTTGCGCGCGTCAGACGCCTTCACCGTCCGGCGCGCTCAGATCGTGCTCCTGAGTGCCGAGGGTCGTCGCCCGCGGGAGATCGCGCGCGGTCTGCGTTGCGCGGTGCAGACGGTGCGCAACGGCATCAGCGCCTTCAACGCCAACGGCGTGGCGAGCCTCATGGCCGCCTCATCGCGGCCGAAGAGTGCTGCCCCGGTGCTGGGCGAGGTGGAGCGGGAGCGGCTGCGCGCCATCCTGCACCAGCCGCCGCGTGCCTTCGGCCACGCCCGCAGCACCTGGACACTGGCGCTCTTGGCGGAGGTGGCGCAGGCGGAGGGGCTGAGCGCCTCCGTGCTGTCCATCGAGACCATCCGCCAAGCGCTGCTCCGCCTGGAGGTTGGCTGGAAGCGGGCCAAGCGCTGGCTCACCAGCCCCGATCCGGCTTACGCGCAAAAAAACGCCGCCGCGACCGGCTGATCAGCCTGGCCCAGGGTCGACCGGACTGGGCGCTGGGCTTTGAGGACGAGGTCTGGTTCTCGCGCTTCGCCCAGCCGGCCCTGCACGCCTGGGCGGCACCTGGCGAACGCCTTCGCCTTGCCATGCATGCCACCGATCCCGCGGACCCCGAGGCGAAGGCGCTGGCCTGCTATGGCCTGTGGCTGCCCGGGCGCGAGCGGATGCTGCTGCGGTTCGTGGCGGGCCGGCCGGTGAGCCCGGTGACCTGCGCCTTCCTGGCCTGGGTGGCCGAGCGCCTCGCGGCTGAGGGCATGCGCGTGCTGGCGCTGGTGTGGGACAATGCCGCTTGGCATGTCAGCCGCGAGGTCCATGGCTGGGTCAGGGACCACAACCGTCGGGTCAAGCGTGACGGCGGCTGCCGCCTGCTGATCTGTCGCTTGCCCAGCAAGAGCCCGTGGCTCAACCCGATCGAGCCCCGCTGGGCGCACGGCAAACGCGCGGTCACCGAGCCGGAACGCAAGCTCACCGGCGACGAGCTCCAGCGCCGGCTCTGTGATCATTACCGCTGCTCACGCCTCCCGCCGCTCGCACAATAGCTCACCTGAACATGCACTAGGTCAGCCGTCTCGCTCGTTGGGCCTGGAGCTCCTGGAGCGGCAGGAGTGACGAGAACAGGGTCGCTGACCGTGCGCGGCGGCACCAGCGGGAGGAGGAGGCTTGCGATCAGCACCGGCCCCGGACGCGAGGGCAGCAGGCTCGGCGTCCGGCCTCCCGCCGGCGGCAGGATGGCGGTCTGCGAGGCTCCTGTGCCGGCAGGAGGCGCTACCGGTGCCACCGGCGAGGCCGCTGCCGGAGCCGCGATCG
>NZ_DATIND010000125.1 GCF_035474595.1 Longimicrobium sp. | reverse complement strand
ATCGGTGTCGGAGGGGGTTGGTGCAGGTTTTGAGCCAGGGAGGGAAGCTGTCAGCTGTCAGTCGTCAGCGGTCAGTCCCCCGCGCTTCGGCTTGAGAAGCGGGGGGGACTGACAGCTGACAGCTGACAGCTCGTAGCTCCTAGTCCGACAGGTCCCAGTCGTCTTCCGCCGCCTTGATCCGCATGGCGGAGGGGCCGGAGCGGGGGACGGGGGCGGAGGTGACGAACTTCCGCACCGTGTCCTGCGTGTCCACCACGGCGAGCTGGCGGAAGAGGAACTCGAACTTCTTCTGCAGCGTGGCGCGGATCTCGGCGCGCGGGCCCTCCGGGATCTGCCAGAGCTCCTTCTTGAACGCCCCGAGCGCCTTCTTGCGCGCCTTGTAGATGAACTGCTCCTCGGTGTCGCCCGCCTTGCGCTCGTCCTGGAAGTTCCGGCTGCAGTGCTCGTACATCCGCTCGCGCAGTTCCGCGGGGATGGCGTCGTAGACCAGGTTCTGGAAGTTGGTGGCCAGGTGGATCTCGGCCGTCTCCACCTCGGGGAACTTGCCGAAGGCGCTCTGCGGCAGGGTGCTGGCGCCGTGCTGCACCGCGCCCGCCATCCCGTACTCGTCGCGGGCGATCTGCGAGAGGGTGCGCAGCGTCTCGAAGTCGATGGCCACGTCGGCGATGCTCCCGTCGGCCATCACCACGCCGCCGTGGGTGGTGCCGCTCTGCACGCTGATCTTGCTCAATCCCTCGAACTTCACCCCCGCCTTCTCCGAGACGGCGGCCAGCTCGCGGTTGTAGCCGTCCATGTAGGCGCGCAGCTCCTCGGGGGTGCTGTTCTCGGTGCCCACCTCGCCGATCTCGCCGCCGATGGAGACGTTCACGCCCTCGGGCTGGTAGTGGCGCACGTACGCCGTCAGCTCGGCCGAGAGCCGGTAGTTGGTCTCCTGCTGCGCGTCGAGGCCGTCCTGCGACAGGTCGACCAGCGTCGACGTGTCGATGTCGATGTTGTAGAAGCCGGCGTGCAGCGCCTCCTTCACCAGGTCCTTCACCGCGCGCAGCTCGGGGTGCGGATCGGCCCTGTACTTCTTCGCGTTGATCTGGAAGTGGTCGCCCTGCACGAAGAGCGGGCCCGCCCACCCCTCCCTGATGGCCGACGCGGTGAGCACGGCCACGTACTCGTGCGGGCGCTGATCGGTGTAGCCGATCTCGCTGCGGGCGATCTCCAGGATCATGGCGCCCACCTTCAGCTCCACCGCGGCGGCGAAGAGGGCGCGGGCGCTGTCGTAGGTGGCGGCGCGGATGTTCATGGCGGGCACGGTGAAGCCGTGCACCTCGCCGCGGCCGCGGGCCATGTACAGGTCGTGGATGGACGCGGGCGCCACGCCCAGCGCGCGCCCGGCCTCGCCGATGAGCCAGCGGGCGGTGTCGCGCACGTCGGCGTCTTCGCCGAACACGGCGGCGTGGGCCAGCCGGTCGATGCCGCCCCGCCGCAGCGCGTCGGCGCTCACCAGCGTAAAGGCGCCGTCGGTCGCGCGCACGGAATCGGCGACCTGCTCCAGCAGCGCCTGCACGGGGCCGGCGGAAAGGATGGCAAGGTCGTCGGCGGGAGTCGTGACGGTGGCCACGAGCGTCTCCTTGGTCATGGATAATGGATTTCGATTCGGTTCCGCGGCGCCCGGAAGCCCCGGCGGCGGGCGCCAATCTGCACGCAACACGCGTGCTGCGGCAAGTCGCGCGGCGTCGATCGGGCGATGGGCCCGGACCCTGCGCGAAGCCGGCGGCGGGGGCGCTTGACCGGCGCCGCGCGCGCCGCAATCGTTCAGGGGTCCCGAATCTCCGCACCGCCCCCGCTCCCCCTTCCCCCTTCCATCCCCATGCCCACGTACGCCGAATTCGCCGAGGCGCTGGCCAAGAGCCTGCACCAGGGCGCCGGAATGGACAACCAGAGCACCACCACCACGTGCTACAACGAGCTGAACCACACGCTCTACATCACCCACCAGGGCAACAAGACGTACCTGGAGGTGCTGCAGCCCGCGCAGACGCTGAAGCTCAGGTTCGGAACGCAGCACATCGCCGACATCCCGCTGAACCCCACGCCCGGGCAGACGCCGCGCCCGAAGTCGTACGGAATACCGGGGGCGATGAAGAAGGTCGAGCGCCATCTGAAGCTCGACGGATGGCTGCGCAGCGCCGCCGACTTCCTGGACGACACCACCGGCCTGGAAGACTTCATCCAGGGGATCCACGCGGTGAAGGTGGTGCTGAACCAGGACCTGTTCGTCACCACGTCGGTGTCGACCTCGGGGTTCCACGGCGAGTCGCGCATCATCCGCTACCACTTCGTGAAGTTCATCCGCAACTTCCAGCCGGTGGACTTCGAGAAGCTGGACCCGCTCAAGGCCGACAAGCTGATCGAGGAGCTGGAGAACGGGTTCATCGCGCGCTACGCCAACCGCCTGCACTTCGGCTCCAGCCAGGGCGCGTGCAAGTACTGCGCGCGCTACATGAAGAAGCTGGGGCTGAAGTTCGGCTCGAAGCAGACGCTGAACAAGGACCGCGAGGAGACCTGGCTCAACCCGGTCACCATGACCTCCAGCGCCACCGGGTTCCGCTACCACAGCTACGGCTCGGTACGGGTGGACCGCACCGGCGCGCAGGTCCGCGAGTGGCGGCAGCCGCAGGACGAAGACATGGACGACCTCTGAAGCGGGCCCGGGGGCGGGAGGGGCGGCGGGCCGGCGAGGAGACGCGTCTCCACGCCGGCCTTCGCCTTTGGGGGGCGCGGCGGGATGGTCTGGCGATTGCGCCTGTGCGGCGGCCATGAGAATCGGGAAGATGATCGGCGGCGCGGCGGCGATGGGCGCGGCGCTGGGGGCGTACGCGTTCCTGGTGGAGCCGCGCTGGCTGCAGGTGACCCGGACGAAGATCCACGCGCGCGGGCTGCATCCCTCGCTGGAGGGGTTCCGCATCGCGCTGCTGACGGACATGCACGCGGGCGCGGGAACGCCGCTCTCGGTGGTCCGCCGCGCCTGCCGCCTGGCGATGGCGGAGCGGCCGGACCTGATCGCGCTCACCGGCGACTTCGCCGCCGACGACGCGCCGGGGTTCCGCCGCGTGCTGGGCGCGTTGGAGTGCCTGCGCGCGCCGCACGGCGTGTACGCCGTTCCCGGCAACCACGACCACATCGTGGGGATCGAGACCTGGCACCACGACGTGGCGGAGCACCCGGTCGTGCAGGACCTGACGAACCGCGCGGTGATGCACGACGTGGCCGGAGCGCGGCTGTGCGTGGCCGGGGTGGACGACTTCTCCATGGGCAGCCCCGACCTGAGCGTGCTGCCGCCGCCGGAGGAGCGCGACTTCACCCTGCTGCTGGCGCACGACCCCGGCCAGGCCGAGCGCGCGCGGCGCGAGTACGACGCGGTGGACCTGATCGTGAGCGGCCACACGCACGGCGGCCAGGTGCGCCTTCCCTTCGTGGGCGCGCTCCGCAACCCCGCGGAGCGCGAGGATCTGTACGACGAGGGGCTGCGCCGCCGGCCGTGGACGCAGGTCTACACCTCGCGCGGGGTGGGCACGGTGCACCTGCCGGTCCGCTTCCTCTGCCGCCCCGAGGTGGCCGTCCTCTCGCTCACCGGCGAACCGCGCCCGGCGCGCCACTCCTGAGCGGGAACACCTTTTGCTCAGGGCGTACGTCCCGAAACAGGTCCGGAGCGCCGTTGGACGGGACGACGCACCGGCAGTCCAAGGACCGGTCCGTCCCCCCGGAGGCAGGCATGGCAACACAGACTGGGATCGTGGAGTTCTTCAAGGATGACAAGGGGTACGGCTTCATCCGGCCCGACGGCGGCGGAAAGGACGTGTTCGTGCACCACTCCGTCATCCAGATGGAGGGCTTCAAGTCCTTGAAGCGGGGTGACCGGGTGCAGTTCGAGATCACCGAGGACCCCAAGGGCCCCCGCGCCTCGAACGTGCGCCGCGTGGACGACGAGGGTGGCGAGGGCGGCGAGGGCGGCGCCGAGGAAGACGAAGCCGCGGCGTAGGCCGGCCGGACGATCCGCGCGAGTCGGCGCTGCCCACCACCGGGCGAGCGCCGATTCGGCGTAAGAGCATCCGCTTGCAGCAGGTTTGTTGCGTCTGCGTTCAGCCTCCTCCGCCCCTCTGAAAAGACGGAAGGCGAGACAAATTGCTGTCTCACCTTCCGTCTTTTTCGCGACCCCATCCTCTCTTTGGTCTCACGCGGAGACGCGGAGACGCAGAGACTCATCGTGAACCGGAGCTCCCCGCGTCTTCGCGTCTCCGCGTGATACCGTATCTGGAGATTACCTGTGCATTTCCGCTCAAGACTAGGAAGACGTCATCCTGAGGCCGGCCACACTGCAAGCTGAATCTGCACAGGTATTTGCAGGCCGAAGGATCTATAGCCGGTGCCGCACGTTCGCTGAGGAAATGCACAGCCGATCCTCGAAATCGGTATGAGATCCAGCGATCAGGGGGTGAGGACGATCTTGCCGAACTGGCCGCCGGCTTCAAGGCGCTCGTGGGCCTCGCGGGCGTGGTCCAGCGGCATCACCGAGTCGATGACGGGGCGGAGGGCGCCGGAGAAGGCGGCCTGCAGCATGGCCTCGAACTCCGCCTTCGACGCCATCGTGGAGCCCAGCACCGAGAGCTGCTTCCAGAACACCGCGCGCAGGTCGATCTCCACCTTCGGGCCCGTGGTGCCGCCGTAGGTGACCAGGCGGCCGCCCTGCGCCAGCGCGCGCATGCTCCCCTTCCACGTGGCCGCGCCCACGTTCTCCACCACCACGTCCACGCCGCGCCTGCCGGTGTCGGCGTGGATGGCGGCGGACCAGTCCTCGCCCAGGCGGTCGTAGACGAACGCGGCGCCCAGCCCGCGCAGCCGCTCCACGTTCTCCGCGCCGCTGGTGACGGCGAACACGCGCGCGCCGGTCATCACCGCGATCTGCACCGCGGCGATGGCGGTGCCGCCCGAGGCACCCAGCACCAGCACGTCCTCGCCCGCCCGCAGGCGGGCGCGGGTGTGCAGCGCCCGCCAGGCGGTCATGTAGGAGATGGGGAGCGCCGCCGCGTCCTCGAACGCGTAGCCGTCCGGCAGGGGGTAGACGTGATCCGCCGCCGCGGCCACGTACTCGGCGAAGCCGCCGTCCGTGTGCTCGCCCAGGATGCGGAAGCGCACGCACATCGATTCCTCGCCGCGGCGGCACCACTCGCAGGTGCCGTCCGACAGCGACGGGTTGACGACCACGCGCTCGCCGACCCGCGACGCGTCCACCCCCTCGCCCACCTCCGCGATCACCCCGGCAACGTCGGAGCCGCCGATGTGCGGCATGGTGGTCTCGATCGGCATCCCGCGGCGCACCCACAGGTCCAGGTGGTTCATCGCCGAAGCCTTCACCTGCACCAGCACCTCGCCGGGGCCGGGGCTCGGGGCCGGCACGTCTTCGATGCGAACGACGTCGGGTCCACCGGTGGTGTGGAAGATGGCAGCGCGCATGGGCGACCGATGCGAAAGTGCGAAAGTGCGAGAGTCGGAGGGGAAAGTACGGCGATGGGGAGGCTCTGAAAACCGAAGATCTCACGCGGAGACGCGGAGACGCGGAGAACTCCGTGCCGCGATGAGTTCTCTGCGTCTCCGCGTGAGATCCGGCGATGCCGGGCCGCCGCTACTTCGTCCCGGACGCGGCGAGGGTGCCGGTCATCGTGGGGTGGAAGGTGCACTTGTAGGTGCCGCCGCCGGTCACCTTCACCACCGCCGAGTCTCCCGCGGCGATGCTGCCGGTGTCCCACGCGCGGTCGTCCGCGGTGGCGGTGTGCGGCACGGCGTCGCGGTTCACGAACACCACCTCGTCTCCCGGACGCACCGCCAGCGACGCGGGGGAGAAGCCGAAGTTGCGGAGCTCTACGGTGTGGCGCTCGGGCGGGTGCGGCCGGCCGCCCCCGCAGGCGGCGAGCGCCAGGGCGGCCGCGGCGAGGGCGGCCGCCCGGAGCGGGGCGCGCATCAGCTCCCCTGCAGCTCCTTCTGGAGATCCTTCGCCATCTGCAGGTGCGCCGCGACCGCGGGCCGGACCTGCTGCAGCAGCGCCTTCAGCTCGGCGTTCTGCGCGTTGGGGATGAGGGTCTGGTCGATGGCCTGCAGCACCGTCTCGTGGTACTCCACCTCGTGGTCGATGTACGCGCGGTCGAACGCGGTGGGCGCCAGGTCGTTCAGCTGCTGGCGCGTCTGCTGGCCGCCCTGCGCCAGCTGCCGGCTGGTGTTGTTCTCCTCGGGCGTCACGTGCAGCTTGCCCGCCAGCGCCACCGCCTGCTTGTTCACGCCGCCGTGGTCGGTCACCATGCGCTGCCCGAACTCCTTCACCTTGGGGTTCTGCGCCTTCTCGCGCGCCTGCTCGCCCGAGGCGCTGTCGGCGCTGTTGGCGGCCAGCACGATGGCGGCGATCTGCGGGTCGGTGACGGCGCCCGGCTGCACCCCGGCCGGCGTCCCCGCCGCGGCCGCGGAGTCGGCGGGGGCCGGGGCCGCCGCCGTGGAGGCGCTGTCGGCGCCGGCGTTGTCGCCCGAGCCGTCGCTCTTGGCGCAGGCGGCGGCCAGCGCCAGCATCGCGGGCGCGGCGAAGGTAAGGACCAGGGTGCGGGTGATGCGGCTCATCTGCGTGCCTCCGGCTGAAGTGGGTGCCATCTACCGCTGTGGATACGCGCCGGGCGCGGCCGGTGGATGCTTCCGGTTCGCCCCGTGAGCGAGAAGGTGCATCGCCCCCTCGCATTTGTCAACATACTCTTTGACTTACTAGACAAGCTCCCTCCGCGGCGTTAGACTCGACGGTGGAAAGGAGGGCCATGCGAGTGCCGAACCGCTGGAACGAACGGCTGCTGGGGAGCACGCGCGGCCGGGTGATCACCCTGCTGCGCCGCCGCGAGCGCACCGTGAACGAGCTGGCCGACGAGCTGGCGCTGACCGACAACGCCGTGCGCACGCACCTGGCCGCGCTGGAGCGCGACGGCCTGGTGGCGCTCACCGGCGTGCGCCGCGGCGTGGGCAAGCCCGCGCACGTGTACGCGCTCACCCCCCAGGCCGACATCCTCTTTCCCCGCGCCTACGGCGTGGTGCTGCGCACGCTGGTCGAGGCGCTGCGTCAGTCGCTTCCCGCGGAGAAGGTGGACGCGCTGGTGGCCGAGGTGGGCCGCCGCCTGGCCGAGCCGTTCCCGCGCGCGGGCGGCGGGGTGCACGCGCGGGCGGAAGCCGCGGTCGCGGTGCTGGCGGAGCTGGGCGGCGTGGCCGAGGCGCACGTGGCGCGCGGCGTGGCCACCATCCGCGGCTTCGGCTGCCCCCTGCGCGAGGCGGTGGACGACGAGCCCGAGGTCTGCCGCATCGCCGCCGCGCTGCTGAGCGAGGTGGTGGGCTACGAGGTCACCGAATGCTGCGACCGCGGCGACGCCCCCAGCTGCCGCTTCACCTTCGCGGAGACGGCGACGGCGTAGTCTCCAGCCTCCCTCCCGGGGTTGGAAACCCCGGGCAGCAACGGCACAAAGTCCCTCCGGGACTGCGGCCATGCTTTTCCCGCTCCACCGAGGCTGCCGTGTTACGACAGCCTCGGCATGCATCCGGCGGGCCCGTCCACCTGGATGCATGGGAGCAGTCCCGCCGCCCGGGGTTGGAAACCTCGGGCAACAACGGCACAAAGTCCCTGCGGGACTGCGGCCATGCTTTTCCCGCTCCACCGAGGCTGCCGTGCTGCGACAGCCTCGGCATGCATCCGGCGGGCCCGTCCGCCTGGATGCAGGGGAGCAGTCCCGCAGGGACTTTGTGCTGTTGTAGCCCCCCAATTCCATTGGGGGTGATGAGCGGCCCCCGCGCACGAAAATCACCCCCGCGCCGAAGCCACGGCGCGGGGGTGTTTGCATCTCCATCTACCCCGGCCCGGTCAGTCGCGGTAGAGGCGGTAGCGCTCCTGCGTCTGGCGCCAGGCGCGCAGCTCCTCCTGCCAGCGGCGCTGGATGGTGCGCGGGTCGTCGCCGCGCTGGAAGGCGGCCATCGCCCACCGGCTCCCCAGCATCTGCGTCATCCCCGGCGGGTCCTCGATCTTGAACTGCTGCGGGTGCAGCCGCCGGATCTCGGTCAGCAGCGCCAGCGTGGCGAACGGCGCGTCGAACTTCTCGCGGTCGGTCACCGTCAGCCGGATCATGTGGTGCGGCTGCGCGCCGGACGGCGTCAGCGTCACCGAGTCCAGCCGCACGCCCTGGAGGTCGTACTTCGCCACGGCGGCCAGCACCGCGCCGGCGTTCATCCACGGCGCGCCCAGGTAGCTGAACGGCGCGTCCGTCCCCCGCCCCACCGCCACGTTGGTGGCCTCGGCCAGCACCAGCCCGCTGTACTTCAGCGCCGCGTCCAGCGAGCGGATGTTGGGCGACGGGTTCACCCACCGCAGCCCGGTCGCGTCGAACCACTCGTCTCCCTCCCACCCCTCGGCGCGGATCACGTGCAGGTCGGCGCCCACGCGGAAGGCGTCGTTCACGTAGCGCGCCACCTCGCCCACCGTCATCCCGTGGCGCAGGGGGACGGGATACAGCCCCGTGATGGCCTGCCCCACGTGCTCGGTGCGGATCTCCATCGCCATCATGGGCCCCTGCGCCGCCGAAGTGATGGGGTTCGGGCGGTCCAGGACGATGAAGGGGATGTGCTGCGCCGCCGCGGCCTCCATCGCCAGCGCCATGGTCCACACGAAGGTGTACGGCCGCGCGCCGATGTCCTGGATGTCGAACATCAGCACGTCGATTCCACGCAGCATCTCGGGCGTGGGCTTCTGCGTGCGCCCGTAGAGGGAGAAGACGGGGATGCCCGTGGCGCTGTCGACCTGGTTCTCCACCCGCGCGCCCCCCTCGTACGTCCCCCGCACCCCGTGCTCGGGGCCGAAGAGGGCCACCAGCCGCACCCCCGGCGTGCGCGCCAGCAGGTCCACCGCGTGCTGCCCGGTGGAGGTCACGGCGGTCTGGTTGGTGATGAGGCCCACGCGCCTGCCGCGGATCAGCGCCATCGAGTCGCGGACCAGCACCTCCAGCCCGGGAAGGACACGGTGCTGCGCCGCCGGCCGCTGCTCCGCCGAGCCGGCGTTGGGGGTGGGCAGCGAGTCGGCGGCGCCGTCGCGCTGCGGGGGGCTGGCGCTGCGGCACGCCGCGCTCGCGGCGATGGCCAGCGCGGCCAGGAGATGCACGTGGGCGGGTTGGCGTCGCATGTGCGCTACGGGTAAGTTGGGCGCCCGGCGCGGCAGTGGGGCCGCGGCGGCTGGCACGTTCCAAGCAGATGCGGGGCCGCCGGCCCCGGCATCCGGAGCGGGCGGCGCTGCGAAAGGCGGGCCACGCGCGGGCGGCGGGGCCGGAAGATCCGGTAGATAAGGGGAAGAGGGGCGGCTTGAGCGAAACGTTCCGTCCGGCGCGGCCGGACGAGCTGGAAGAGGTGGCCCGGCTGGAGGCGCACTCGTTTCCCGCGCCGGGGCGGGGCCACCGCTGGTGGATGGAGTTCCTGCGCACGGGGCCGCACGGGGGGCTGGAGGCGCTGTGGGTGGCCGAGGAGAACGGGCGGCTGGTGGGCGCCTGCCAGCTCCTGTGGCTGCGCCAGTGGATCGCCGGCGCGGCCATCCCCGTGATGGGGCTGGCCGGCGTCGCCATCAGCCCGACGCACCGGCGGCGCGGGCTGGCGCAGCGGATGCTGGTGGCCGGCTTCGAGCACGCCCGCGAGCGCGGCGACGTGGGGTCGGCGCTCTTTCCCTTCCGCGCGTCGTTCTACGAGGACCTGGGCTACGGGCTGGCCGGCGAGGCGCACCAGTACCAGCTCCCGCCCATGCTCCTGCCCGACGACAAGGCCGAGCGGATGAAGGTGCGCCTGGTCGACACGCCCGAGGACCTGGTGGCCATGAAGGCGGTGTACGCCGAGGCCGCGCGGCTGCTGCAGACCGGGCAGCTGGACCGCACCGACCGCAGCTGGCGCGGAAGCTGGGGCGAGGAGGAGCAGGCCGCGGTGGTCTACTGGAACGACGACGGGGTGCCGGAAGGGTACTGCATCGTCCGCTACCGCGCCGACCTGCCGCTGGACCGCCGCTACCTGGAGGTGGAGGAGCGCGCCTGGCTCAGCATCGCCGCGCAGCGCGGCATCTACGGCTGGCTCAGCACGCTGGGCGACCAGTGGCGCGAGATCGCCTACCGCGCGCACCCCGAGGAGGGGTTCGGCGACCGCATCCGGGAGCCGCGCCTCCCGCTCCTGCAGGCGCCGTCGTGGCGGCTCTGGTTTCCGTCGGCCACGCTGGTCCGCGGGCCCATGTTCCGCGTGCTGGACGTGTGCGACGCGCTGAAGACGCGGTCGCTGGCCAGCGAGGCCGAGCTCACGCTGAAGCTGGAGATCGAGGACGCGCAGGTCCCCGAGAACCGCGGCCCCTGGCGGGTGCGGATCGAGGGCGGGGCCATGCAGGTGGAGCACTGGATCGGCGGGCGCTGCGACGCGGAGCTGGCCATGCCCATCCAGACGCTCTCGCGCATCTACATCGGCGCCATTGCCCCGTGGCAGGCGCTCTCCGGCGGGCTGGCCACGCTGAACGGCGCCGACGTGGTGAAGATGCTGGACCGCGCGTTCGAGGTGCCGAAGCCGTGGATGTTCGACCGGTTCTGAAGAAGTGCGGGAGTGCGGGAGTGCGGTGAATCCGTTCGCGGTTTCCCCTCCCCCAGTCGGTTTGGGGGGAGGGGATGGCGAGCGGAGCGAGCCGGGGGAGAGGGCCGCGGGGCCGGGGACGTGCAGGGATGGTTCGGACCGATGCTTGAAGAGTCGGTGTGAGGTGGGGACGAGGTTCGCAGCAGTTCCCGAGATCGTGAACCCGGGAGGAGCGACGATGCGGAGATCCGGCGGGATTCTGGCGGTGCTGGCGGCGCTCGCGCTGGCCGCGTGCGGCGGCGGGGGGGGCGGCGGGCAGCCCGGCGGGCAGGGGGCCGACGAGGCGCCTCCGCCCGGGAACTTCAACACCTTCGGCGGCGGGCCCCCGGGCGGCACCCTGGTCATGCTGGCCGAGGGCGACGCCGACAACCTGAACCCCCTCATCTTCGAGGCCACGCAGTCGTATCAGCTGGTGCACCTGATGTTCCGGGCCATCGGCCGGCGCGACAGCACGCTCAGCAACTACACGCCGGACTTCGCCGAGCGGTGGGAGGTGAAGGACCCCACCACCGTGGTCGTGCACGTGCGGCCGGGGATCAGGTGGCACGACGGCGTTCCCACCAGCGCGAACGACGTGGTGTACGCCATCCAGATGCAGAAGAACGACCAGATCGCCTCCACCCGCCAGCAGGACATCGAGGGGATCGCCTCGGCGCGCGCGCTCGACAGCATGACGGTGGAGGTGAAGCTGTCGAAGCCCGGCCCCGCCACCGTCAACTCGCTGCTCGAGGTGGTCCCCGTTCCCCGGCACCTGCTGGACAGCATCCCGCCGGCACGGATGCGCTTCGCGGCGTTCAACCAGCGGCCGGTGGGGAACGGGCTGTTCCGCTTCGTGCGCTGGAACAAGAACCAGGAGATCGTGGTCGAGGCCAACCGCGACGCCCCGCAGCGCCCCTCGCTGGACCGCATCATCGTGCGCGTGGTTCCCGACCCCAGCGCGCGCCTGACCGCGCTGATCAACGGCGAGGGCGACCTGGACAAGGTGACGGCCGACCAGCAGGCGCGGCTCCGGGCCTCGCCCAACGTCCGCCTGGCCAGCGCGGCGCGCGTGCGGCCGGGGTGGATCGTGTGGAACGTCGACAAGCCGCCGGTGAACGACCCCGTGGTCCGGCGCGCCTTCCTGATGTCGGTGAACCGGCAGCAGCTGGCGCAGCTCGAGTTCGGGCCCGAGGGCGAGCCGGCGCTGTCGCCCATCCCCTCCAAGCTGCGCGAGCACAGCCCCGACGTGCGGCCCATTCCGTACAACGTGGCGCAGGCCGGCCAGCTGCTGCAGCAGGCCGGGTGGGTCGACAGCAACGGCGACGGCATCCGCGACAAGGGCGGCCAGCCGCTGCGGCTGGTCATCGAGTACAGCTCGGCGGACCCGGTACGGCAGGACATGCTCATCGCCATGCAGGCCATGGCCAAGCAGGCGGGCATCGCCATCGTGCCGCAGTCGTACGAGCGCACCACCTGGGTGGCCCGGCTGCGCGGCCGCGAGTTCGTGGGCTCGTTCTGGGGATGGGGATGGGGCCCGGGGGTGATGGGGCCCAACGCGCGCGGCGTGTGGTCGTCCGCCAGCATTCCCCCGGGCGGCGCCAACTTCGCGGGATACCGGAACCCCAGGCTCGACGCGCTGCTCGACTCGGTGATCGTGGAGGCCGACACCGGCCGGTCGCGCGGGATGTGGCGCCAGATCGAGCAGACGGTGATCGACGACGCCGTGTACGCGCCGATCTTCTTCGACCCCGAGTTCTACGGCGTGAGCTCGCGCTTCCGCGGGGTGAAGTTCCGCGGCCCCGAGTGGTGGGAAGACGTGATCTACTGGTGGATCCCGCCCAACCAGCTCACCGCGCGCGACAAGCAGGGCGCCGGCCAGCCGGCCCGCTAGGAACCGCAGGGGTCTCACGCGGAGACGCAGAGAACTCACCGCACGACCAGATCCGCCCCTCGCCGAGCCATCGGGCGAGGGGCGGATCGCGCTTCAGCCACATCGCACTCAACGCGTCATAATGGTTGACTCACGGCAATCAGGCGGCTATCGTTTCCGGTGACGTTTCGGCCGAATGTCATCGTTCCCAACTCCTTATACGCGCTTTGCTGCGCGGCAGGGAGAGGCGTGCGCTCGTCCCGCGGAATGCGGGCGGGCTTCCTTTCGCGAATCGGGAGGAGCGATGAAAAAGCTGAAGATGGACGACCTGCGCGTGGAGTCGTTCGCCACCACGGCCGCGCAGGCCGGCAGGCGCACGGTCCACGGGTACGAGAGCCCGCACACCTGGTACGTGGAATCGTGCGCGCCGAACTGCGGCTCTACCTACTGGATCTCCTGCGATCCCGCCAACGGGCCGGACACCTGCGCCCAGACGTGTCCCGGCACTTGCGACCCGCTCGTCTGCTCGGTGAACGTCACCTGCCCCTGGGGTTATCCGACCTGTAACGAGGAGTGCGTCTGAGCGGTCTCGCCCAGGATGATTGGAGATGTTCGGACAGCAGAATCCGCCCCTCGCCTGATCGTCAGGCGAGGGGCGGATTCTCTGCCGCACCAACCCCGGCTCATCGCCACGAGGCTGGGCGGCAGTCCCGAAGGGACTTTGTGCTGCTGTTGCCGGCGAAATCATTCGCCCGTTCCCCATCCGGGCGGGGGTGAATGGCGATTGGCGGCGGCGGGCGTAGATTCCCCGCCGGACATCCCACTCCCGATTTCCTGTCGCTTCCGACCGCTGATGCGTGTGACTCTTCGCGGCGTGCTGGCCGCCGCGTTCGTGCTGGGGATGTGCGCGCTGTGCGTGCGGCTGGGCTTCTGGCAGCTGGACCGGCTGCAGCAGCGCAAGGCCCGCAACCACGCCGTCGAGGTGGCGCTGCGCATGCCCACGCTGGACTTCGACTCGCTGACGGCCGCGGCCGTGGAGCGCCAGCCCGAGTTGTTCATCAACCGCAAGGTCCGCGTGACCGGCACGTACGACCCGGCGGGCGACATCGTCCTGCGCGGGCGCTCGAGCGACGGCAACCCGGGCGTGCACATCGTCACTCCGATCCTCGTCCCCCACGTCCCGCAGGCGCTGCTGGTGAACCGCGGGTGGGTGCCCTCGCCCGACGCGGCCACGGTGGACGCGCGGCCGTACGCCGAGCCGGGGGAGCGCACCATAGTCGGGCTGTTCATGGAGGTGCCGCGGAACACCCAGGCCGGCGGCCAGCCC
This sequence comes from Longimicrobium sp., assembly GCF_035474595.1. Classification (NCBI taxonomy): domain Bacteria; kingdom Pseudomonadati; phylum Gemmatimonadota; class Longimicrobiia; order Longimicrobiales; family Longimicrobiaceae; genus Longimicrobium; species Longimicrobium sp. The sequence goes on along the minus strand of NZ_DATIND010000125.1, from coordinate 1,735 downwards.
GCGGAGACGACCGTCGGCGGAAAGCGCGTCACCACCTACCGCCGGCTCGACCTGGACGTGCTGCGCCGCAGGTCGCCGCGGCCGGTGCTGCCGCTGTACGTGCAGCAGCTTCCCGATTCGGGCGCGGCCGGACGGCCGCCGGTGCGCGTTCCCACCCCCCCGCTCGACAACGGGCCGCACCTGAGCTACGCGGTGCAGTGGTTCAGCTTCGCGGCCATCGGCATCATCGGGCTCATCGTCGTGTGGGTCCGGCAGCGGCGCGCGGCTCGGGGGCCGGGCTAGGCCAAGGTAGCCCGGGCGAATGAATTCGCGGCAACCACGGCCCGAAGTCCGCCTTCGCGGACTCCCACCCGCATTTCCGTGCGAAGCGCTGGCATCGGTGCCCGTCAGAGTGGCCAGCAGGCGGGCCAGGATTGATGCCGAGTGCGCAAGTGCTTTCCCCGCAGCGAGTTCTCTGCGCCTCCGCGTCTCCGCGTGAGATCAGATCAGTTCCCCGTCCCCACGCCGAAATCCATGTCTCCGGGGTGCGCATCTTGCACCCGTCCAGCCTTCCTTCCCCGTTGTTCGCACCGGGGATGAGCACGGGCGGGAAACGGCGCCGGCTGCGCCGCTGGATCACTCAACCGAGGGAGGGTGAGCATGGCACGCTACGGACGGGACTTCGACCGCGACGGGTGGGGGATGCAGGGGAACGAGGGCACGGGCGGCGGCTCCGGCTTCTACGGCGGCAGCGACCAGTTCGGCGCGCACTGGCGCGGTGGCCAGGATCGCGGCGGCCGCGGCGGCGGCCAGTTCGGCGGAAGCCAGTACGGCGGGATGGGCGCCGACGCGCAGGAGCAGGACGACTTCGGCGGGGCCTGGCACCGCGGCCGCAGCGGCTTCGGCACCGGCGGCGGAAGCTACGACCGCGACTACGGCAGCGGCTGGGCCGGCAACCCCGGCGGCTGGCGCAGCGGCGGCCTGACCCGCGGCTACGGCGGTGACTACCTGAGCGGCGCCAGCTACGGCTACGAGACCGGCGGGGGATACTCGCCCGGGCGCGGCAACGACTACGGATACACCGGCGGGGGATACGGCGCCGGCGGCGGCTACGACTACACCCGCGGTGGCGGCTCGGGGAGCGACTTCGAGACCGGCGGCGGGATGGGGAACGACTGGGGCGCGCGCGACACCGGCATGGGCGGCGGGCTGAGCCGCGGCGGCGCGGCGGGCGGCAGCTGGGGCGGCCAGCAGCAGGACGAGACGCGCCGCATGCGCGCCTCCGAGATCATGACCGACAATCCCGAGTGCGTGACGCCCGAGAGCTCGCTGGCCGACGCCGCGGCCAAGATGCGCGACCTGAACGTGGGCATCATTCCCGTGGTGGACAGCGAGCAGAACCGCCGCCTGCGCGGCGTGGTCACCGACCGCGACATCACCATCCGCGCGGTGGCCGAGGGGATGGACGCGCGCAGCACCAAGGTGAGCGAGGTGATGACCACCGAGGTGGAGGCCTGCAACAAGAACGACACGGTGGCCGACATCCTCCGGGTGATGGAGCGCGAGCAGGTGCGGCGCGTGCCGATCACCGATCGCGAGGGGCGGCTGGTGGGGATCGTGGCGCAGGCCGACGTGGTGCGCGACGTGGACAGCGAGCGCGGCGAGCACCGCGTGAACGACGCCATCGAGCGCATCACCGAACCCGCCGGGCGCGGCGGCTTCCGCGCCAGCCAGGGCCGCGGCTCGTTCGGCGGCG
>NZ_DATIND010000124.1 GCF_035474595.1 Longimicrobium sp. | reverse complement strand
CGGAGAACGACGCTGTTCTCCGCGGCTCCGCGTCTCTGCGCGAGATCCCTGGACGCCGACGCTCCGCTACTCCCCGATCACCTCGTACGCGTCCGACGGGGCGGCGACGGGCTCGGGGGAGAGAACGAACGCGGCGCGGAGGGCCTCGATCGCCTGCCGCGCCTCGGCTTCGGTGCGGGCGTGGACGTCGGCGAGCGGCTGGCCGGGCTCCACGCGGTCGCCGATGCGCGCGCGCAGGACGATGCCCACGGCGGGGTCGATCGGATCGCCCTTCTTTCGCCGCCCGGCGCCCAGCACCAGCGCCGCGTCGCCGATCGCGCGCGCGTCCGCCTCGGCCACCCAGCGCGCTCCATCCCCCTCCATCTCCATCGCCACCACGACCGGCGCCGAGGCGAGGATGGATGGATCGTCGACCACGCGCGGGTCGCCGTGCTGCGCCTGGATGAGCTCCGCCAGCTTGCGCGCGCCCTCGCCGCCGTCGCGCAGCCGCGTGAGCGTCGCGCGCGCCTCGTCCGCGTCTCGCGCCAGGCCGGACAGCAGCAGCTGGTGCGCGCCCAGCTCCAGCGTGAGCGCCCACAGGTCGGCGGGGCCGCGGCCGTGCAGGGTGTCGATGGCCTCGCGCACCTCCAGCGCGTTGCCCACCGCGCGCCCCAGCGGCTCGCGCATGGAGCTGAGGACCGCGCGCGTCCGCCGCCCCGCGCCCTCGCCGATGCGGACCAGCATGCGGGCCAGCGTCCGCGCCTCGTCCAGCGTGGTCATGAACGCGCCCGATCCCCACTTCACGTCCAGCACGATGGAGCGCGCGCCGCCCGCCAGCTTCTTGGACATGATGCTGCTGGCGATCAGCGGCACCGAGTCGACCGTGGCCGTCACGTCGCGGAGCGCGTACAGCTTGCCGTCGGCGGGGACCAGCTCCGGGCTCTGGCCGACGAGGGCGGCGCCGACGCGCTCCACCTGGCGGCGCATCTCGTCCAGCGGGATCTCCACGCGGAAGCCGGGGATCGCCTCCAGCTTGTCGAGCGTGCCGCCGGTGTGGCCCAGCCCGCGGCCGCTCATCTTCACGAACGCCGCGCCGGCCGCCGCCATCAGCGGCACCAGCACGATGCTGGTCTTGTCGCCCACGCCGCCGGTGCTGTGCTTGTCCACCGTGGGGCGCCCGATCCCCTCCCACTCCAGCTCGCGGCCGCTGGCCACCATCGCGCGCGTCATCGCCAGCGTCTCGGCTTCCGTCATCCCCCGCCAGAGCACGGCCATCATCCACGCCGACACCTGGTAGTCGGGAACCTCGCCGGCCACGTAGCCGCGCAGCAGACCGGCGATCTCGTCGCGCGACAGCTCGCCGCCGTTCTTCTTCCGCTCGATCAGCGGCACCACGCCGGCCGCGCTCAAACCGGCGCTCCGGGCCCGGAGAGGCGCGCCGGCTCGAAGGCGCCGGGCAGCAGGTCGCGCACGGTGTAGGTGCGGATGCCGCCGCCGTTGGGGACGACCAGCGTGATGTCGGGCCCGAACTCGAACAGCACCTGCCGGCAGGCACCGCACGGGCTGCACTCCACGTCGTCCTCGGGGCCGACCACGGCGATGGCCGCGAAGTCGTGCACGCCCTCGGACACGGCCTTGAAGATGGCGGTGCGCTCGGCGCAGTTTCCCAGCCCGTACGAGGCGTTCTCCACGTTCACGCCGGTGAACACGCGCCCGTCGCGGGCCAGCAGCGCCGCGCCGACGGGAAAGTTGCTGTAGGGCGCGTACGCGTTGCGGCGCGCCTCGCGCGCGCGGTCCAGCAGGTCGCGCGCGGCGGCGGGGTCCAGCGCGGGCGTGCGGTTCTCTTCGCTCAAGCCACTCAAGCCGTTCAGGGTGATTCAGGGGGCGGGAAGAATACACCGGCCGGGCATCGCTGTCACGATCCCGGCGTGACACAGGGGCATGCTGACCGGCGCCGTGGCCCTCTCCCCTCCCTGATCGAGAGGAGAGGCGTCAGCGTGGGCGATCTACATCTTGCCCGCCGTGCTGGCCCCCTCCCCGGCCCCGCCCTCCGGCCCCTCCGCCCGCTCCGCGGGGGAGGGGAGAACTCAGGGGTGGGGACTGGTGATGCAGCGATTCCGCCGCACCGCGCCCTCTCCGGCCGCCTGAGGGCGTCCACCTCTCCCGTACCGGGAGAGGTAGCTGTTCGCATCGGTACTGAATCGCCGCCATCCTGCCCGCCTGGCTGGAGCCCGCCGCGCAACCAAGCGTCCGAGCGCCCAGCGATGCTGGGGCAGGGCCTCGCGACACACCGCAGCCGACGAGTGCACGATCCTCTGCGCGCCGCATTCGAAGTTACCCCCCTCCCGTTATCGGGCCCGTTATCGGGAGGGGGTGCGCGGCCCCAGCCGCGGGGGGAGGGCTCCACCGGCGCCGCGGAGACGCTCTGCAGCCAGAACGAGCTGGAGATAACACCCGCTGCCGCACGGAGATGTGAACCCGGAGCGGAACCGATCTCCCCCGGAATTGTACCACATTCCAGCACTCACACCGCGGCCGGGATCACTTCGGCCGCGGTTCGTATTGAAGGGAAGGAATCGATGCAGAACGGCGATTACATGGTGCGCGCCACGGCCCTGGACGGCCGCGTGCGCGCCTTCGCGCTGAACGCCACGGGCGTGGTCAGCGAGCTGCAGCGGCGGCACGGCACGTGGCCCGCCGTCAGCGCCGCGCTGGGCCGCACCGCCATGGGCGCGCTCCTCTTCTCCGCCGCCACGCTGAAGGAAGAGGACCAGGCGCTCACGGTGGAGGTGAAGGGCGGCGGTCCCGCGGGGCGCATCCTGGCCACGGCGAACGGGCGCGGCGAGGTGCGCGGGCTGGTGGGCAACCCGCAGGCGCACGCCGACAGCCGCAACGGCAAGCTGAACGTGGCGGGCGTGGTCGGCACCGGCGGCTACCTTTCCGTCACCCGCGACCTGGGGATGCGCGAAACCTACCAGGGTACGGTGGAGCTGCAGAGCGGCGAGATCGGGCTGGACCTGGCGTACTACCTCACCAAGAGCGAGCAGACGCCGTCGGCCGTGGCGGTGGGCGTGTTCGTGCTCCCCGACGGCAGCGTGGACGCGGCGGGCGGCTACCTGGTGCAGCTCCTTCCCGGGCTGGACGACGACGAGATCGCCGAGATCGAGCGGCGGCTGGGCTCGCTGCCGCACCCCACGTCGCTGGTGAAGGAGGGCGTGGGGCCCGAGCAGGTGCTGGAGCGCGTCTTCCCCGACGGGTTCGAGCTGCTGGACCGCTATCCCGTGCGCTTCCACTGCCCCTGCTCGCGCGAGCGGTTCACGGGCGGCATCGTAAGCCTGGGCGAGACCGAGATCCGGCGGATCATCGAGGAGGAAGAGAACGACACCACCGAAGTCGTCTGCCACTTCTGCAACCAGGCGTACCACTTCACCCGCGAAGACATGGCCGCCATCCTCGAAGCCGCCCGCTGAACTTCGGAGATCAGGAAAAAAGGCCGGCACTCCCCCGCGAGCGCCGGCCTTTCTCCTGTCCTTCGATCTCGAGCAGGCAACCACCGAGCGGATCAGCCTCGCGCAGTTTGCGAGGCTTCCCGTCGTTGTTGCTGCGACTTCAGTCGCCGGTGATCACGCACGGTCGATCCCGATCGGCGGGCAGTCAGCCCGCCAGCGCCGCCTTGATCTCGTCGAACGGAGGCAGCAGGCCGGGGTTGGTCTCGTGCCACGCGTACCGGATCGTCCCGTCGGTGCCGACGACGAAGGCGGCGCGGTCGCTGGCGTTCAGCAGCCCGGGGCCGATCGGCGCGGTGCGCAGCACGCCGAAGGCACGGCTGGCCTCGCGGTTGAAGTCGCTCAGGAAGGTGTAGTCCGCCCCCAGCTCGTCGCGGAACTTCTTCAGCACGAACGGGCTGTCCACGCTGATGGCGGCCACGGTCCCGTTCACCCCCGTGTAGCTGCCGATGTCGTCGCGCACGCTGCACATCTCCTCGGTGCACGTGCTGGTGAACGCCAGCGGAAAGAACAGCAGCGCCGCGGGCCCGTCCTTCCACAGCGACGACAGCGCCGTCTGCTGGTTCTCGTGCGAGGGCAGCGTCACGTCCGGCGCCCTGTCGCCAACCTTCAGCCCCATGCTCCCTCCCGTTCCGGTTTCCAAGGAAAAGACAAAGATCCAACTGCTGGTGTGGGCGTGTCCCCCACGCAAGTGCGTTTCCGCGGGCCTCGCGCCGCCCTCACCCCGCGCCGGAGGGCGCGACCCTCTCCCGTCCCGGGAGAGGGTGGCCATCCAGCATCGGTGCGCCTTCTGACTCTGGCTCACACCACACTCACCATCCGGCGCCAGTGTCGTCCAGCTACCTCTCCCGGTACGGGAGAGGTGGACGGCCTGGGCCGGCCGGAGAGGGCGCGATGCCGGGCGACGAGCCGCTCAGTCTACGCCTCGCCGACCTCCCCGTCGCCCTCGGCGCCCCTCATCCTCCCCATCTCCTTCATCCATCCCCGCGATCTGCAGCGAGGCCAGCGCGCCGCGCACCGCATCCCGCTCGCGCGCCTCCTCGCCCGCGGGGCAGAAGTACGTGGCGAACACCATGGTTCCCGGCGCGGTGGCCACGCCCACCATCCAGAACAGGCTCTCGCCCTCGTCCTCGTCTTCCGTCAGGTACTCGCAGAGCGCCATCTCCGCGCCGCCGGGAAGGGGCACGTCCTCGACCTCGTCCTCCTGCAGCACCACGTCCTGCTCCTGCAGAAAGGCGTAGAGCTCCTCGGCGGGGTCGGGAAAGTCCTCGCCCTCGGGCGCGAACGAGATCAGGTGCAGCGTGCCCGACCCCTCCTCCTTCCACACCTCCAGCCCGTCGCCGTCTTCGTCGGGCGCCGCCTGCCAGCCGGCGGGCACCCGCAGCTCGAAGCGTCCCTCGGGGTCGCGTGCCGTGTCGCTCATCCGCCCTCGCTCACATTCTGAAATCGGTGCCGCGCAAAATGTGGAACATTGCAGCGCGCGGCAAGGACCGCCCGGAGCGTCCGCGGTGTGTCCCCCACGGGGGCCGCCGCGCCCCGATGTGGCCGTCGCGAGACACGCTTCCCGAGGGTGACCGAAGGCGTCGCAAAGCTGTCATGGAATTGCGTGCTCACACGTTACAGCTTCGAACGCACGTTCGGCACGCAAGATGCCTTACGTTGTGGTGGCGCCTCGCCCGATGCGCCGCGTAAATCCTCCACGCGGGAGGCGCTTATCCGCACCTTGGGTGTCAGTCTCGTGGCCGTCGCAGCCATCGTGGCCAGCCTCACCCTCGTACGCCAGAGCCATGAAGTCCCGGTTCAGCGCAAGGACAAGAGGCCCGAGCACTCTCCGGCTGCAGTGGACCTGGATCTGGAGCAGCTCCGCGCAGCGGGGTTCTGAACCAGCGGTCCTCACCACGCAAAGAGTGCCGTAGCAGACGAGGCGCGGATGTCCCGACTGGGACACCCGCGCCCGTGTCGTTTCGTCCCGCCGCCGTGTCCCATCGCCACGTCCAAAGCGCAGACGCCGTCCCGATTTCCGCCGGCGCCGTCCTCCCAGCCCTCCCCGCTCCGTCCTCCCGCACCGTGCAATCCGCCGCGCCCGACGCGCCTTCGCGCTGGGGCCGTGTGGCAGCCGTGTGGAATGGCGTCCGCAGTAGATTCAGCAATGTTGATGGTCTTCTTTGTCACTGTGGGATTCGCCACCTATTCGGTGCGTGTTCGGAATCACCATGCGCGTAAACACCTGATTGTGCGCGCCGGAAGCCCAGCGCTGATGCGGGTTTTCGGGCGGAACGGACGTGTGAAATCACTAAGTAGGGTTGACATAACAACTTACACCATGTATCATACCGGGTAATGTTGAATGCCGAAACGGCGTGGTGCGGCGGCTTGCTGTGCGCCGCATCTTTGCTTGCGTAGACAGGAGACTGACGGTAGATGAAGAAGGCTGCGAACCCCCCGGTGCGCAGGCGCACCCGGCTGCGCAACGACACCGCGTCCCTCCTTCGCTCGCGCCCGCTGCAGGCGGTGCTGGTGATCGTGGCGGGAATGCAGGTGGTGGCCGTGGGATCCGGGAAGGCGCTGCACGACGATCAGCCCCGTACCCTGGCCGAGATGGCCCTGCGGCTGCGGACCGCGCCCGTGCAGGTGATGCCGCCGGTGCTGGCGGAGCCGCCCGCCAAGGCGCTGAAGAAGGAGCACGGCGAGGCCGTGGCCGCCGTGAAGTCCGGGAAGAAGCCCGAGTCGCGCGACGTGGCCGCCGAGGAGCTGGCGGAGAAGTACCGCGACCGCGGCTACAAGGTCTCGCCCTCGCTGGCGCGCGCCATTCGCGCCGCCGCCGAGGCCAACGACATCCCCGCCGAGGTCGCGTTCGGCCTGGTGCGCACCGAGAGCGGGTTCAAGAACACCGCGCGCAGTCCGGTGGGCGCCATCGGCCTCACGCAGCTCATGCCGGCCACGGCGCGGCTGTTCCAGCGCGGCATCAGCCACCGGGACCTGCAGAACCCCGAGGTGAACCTGCGCATCGGCTTCCGCTACCTGCGCGAGCTGATGGACAAGTACGACGGCGACACCGAACTGGCGCTGACCGCGTACAACCGCGGCCCCGGCACCGTGGACCGCGTGCTGAAGCGCGGCGGCGACCCCGACAACGGCTACGCCGGCATGGTCCTGGGCCGCCGCGACAGCCACCGCTGATCGCATCGAGCGACGATGAAAGACGAAAGGCCTCCCGCGCGCTGCGGGAGGCCTTTTCGCGTCACCTGCGAAACCCGATGGCTCACGCGGAGATGCGGAGACGCAGAAAACTCCGCGTCGCGATGAGTTCTCTGTGTCTCCGCGTCTCCGCGTGAGATAAAGAAAGCGGGCCGCGGCGAGGACGTCTGCCTCGCCGCGGCCGGCTTCGTTCCCGCGCTGCCGGAGGACTACTTGTCCGACATCGCGCGGTTCTTCTCGATGTAGCTGGTCCACTCCGGCGGCACGTCGGTGTCGGGAAAGATGGCCTGCACCGGGCACTCCGGCTCGCACGCCCCGCAGTCGATGCACTCGTCGGGGTTGATGTAGTACTGGTCTTCCGCCTCGTAGATGCAGTCGACGGGGCAGACTTCCACGCAGCTCGCGTCCTTGGTGCCGATGCACGGTTCGGCGATCACGTACGGCATATCTGTGCTCCGCGGCGGTTCGTCAGGGGATCTGGATGCTGGCGTGCCGAGCGTGCAGCGCGGCCGGGCGGATACGATAGCAGCCGCGCGGCGGCTTGTCCACCCTTTCTCGAACGGACGTTCGAACCATGGCTATAGATTGGCCTCGAACCACTCCATCGTGGCCTCGGCCGCAGTGCGCAGGTCGGCGCTGGGGCCGGCGTACGGATGGCGCACGCCGAACACGTGGTCCGTTCCCTCCATGATCATCAGCTCGGCGTTGTCGCCCGCGGCGGCGAAGAGCGCGTGCGCCTCGTCGACGGAGACGGAGGTGTCGGCGTCGCCGTGGACGATGAGCCAGGGGACGGTGACCCGCGCCGCCGCGGCGGGGATGTCCAGCCGGTCGCGGTTCTGCTGGAGATCGACCCAGTAGCCGGGGCCGATGGGCATCTGCTGCTTGGTGCGCACGTTCTCGATCGGCACGTCGTCGCCGCGGCGCCAGGCGGCGATCTGCTCGGGGCTCCAGCGGCCGGGGATGTCGGCGATGGAGGCCCACGTGACCAGCGCGCTCACCCGCGCGTCCTCGGCCGCGGCCAGGATCGCGTCGCCGCCGCCGCGCGAGTGGCCCAGCAGCCCGATGCGCTTCACCTTCCCGCCCGTCAGCTCGCCACCCGCCACGGCGCCGATCACCGCGCGCAGCTCGTCGAGCTCGCGGCTCTGCGTGTTCTCGCGGAACAGGTCCAGCCGCGAGAACTCGCCGTCCGGCCCCACGCCGTTGTGCGAGAAGTCGAAGTTCACCGCCGCGTGGCCGCGCAGCGCCAGCGCGCGGGCCAGCGGCTGCCACGGCCCCCAGAGCCGGAAGCCCTTGAAGCCGTGGACGATGATCACCGCGCTCCCGGGCTTCGTCCCCGCCGCCATGCGCACGTCACCCACCACCGGCGGCCCGCCGTCCGCCGGCCGGATCTCGAACGTCGTCCGCGTGATCTTCCGCGCCTCGCCCTCGCTCATCTTCCGCCTCTCCCGTTCCCCGAGATCGCCTTTGGTCATCGGCTGAAGGATCTACCGCGCGCGGGGCATAGACGCCAGTGCGCGAACAACGAACGGCCCGCGCGCGGCGGGCCGTTCATCGCCATCTCCAAACGATCCACCTCCACCCAGAGAAGACGTCATCCTGAGGCCGGCCACGCCGTGACCGAATCGTCGCAGCCGCTTGCAGGCCGAAGGATCTATCGCCCGTCCAGCACGTCGGTCGAGGAATCGCGCCGCGAAGGCGTCCCACGAGACTCGGCGCGATTCCCTGGCAGACGTGCAATCCGGCTATGGATCCTTCGGCCTTCATGCTCCATTGCAAACGCAGGCTGCGGTGTGGCCGGCCTCAGGATGACGTCTGTTTCTCACAGGAAACCGAAGTCCGCGAAGGCGCCGCGAAGGCGGACTGTGTGCTCTTGTAGCCGCGACTTCAGTCGCATTTTCCATCCAAGAACGTCCCCGGGCGCACCGCACCCTCTTCCGTCCTCACGCCGCGGTGGCGCGCCGGGCGGGCTCGGGGAGCAGGACGTTGCCGGGCATGGCCACCGAGTCGCGGTTCTCCACCTGGAAGTACAGGTTGCGGCTCACGTGGCCCACGTACGTCTCGATGAACGCCTTCACGTCGCGCACGGCGGCGGCCTCCCACAGGCACACCGCGTGGGTGCCATCGGCGGTGGGAAAGACGTGGTGCAGGACGAGGCCGGGGGGAAGCGCGCCCACGGCGTCGCGGACGTCCGACCAGAAGGTCGCGGGGTCGGAGATGTAGTGCTGCACCAGGACGTACATACCGCCTCCAGATGGGCCGCGTGCGGGCCGGTGCTGCGGTTTCGTTGCCGGGAGATGCGTGCCGGTGCTGCAAATCGCACGCCCCGAACACCTGTCGGCGGACGCGGTGCGTGCGTTTGCCGCCAGATCATTCCGGACAGCCTCTCCGTCTACTCCCCATTGATGAATAGACGAACGAGAAACGAAAACGTTACATCCGCACGGGCGTCAGTCCTCGATCATCCAGGCCAGCCCCCACGCCCCCTCGCCCGCGTGCGTGGCGATGATCGGCGTTCCCGCCGCCGTCAGCACCTCGCGGTCCTGCCCGTAGCGCGCGCGGACCTCGCCCGCCACCTCGTCCAGGATCTCGGGGATGGCCACGTGAAAGACACCGAAGCGCAGCTTCTTCGCGTTGCGGGGAACGCGCTCCTCCAGCAGCTCCATCACCTTCGGCATCACCTGCCTGCGCCCGCGGACCCTGGCGACGGGATTCAATTTCCCGGCGTCGTCCACCTCCAGGATGGGCTTGATGTCGAGCAGGCTGCCCAGCCACGCCCGCCCGCGCCCCACCCGCCCCGAAGCCAGCGCGCGCTCGAAGGTGTCGAGCACCACCAGGATGCCGCTGCGCTTCCGCACCCGCTCCAGTTCGGCCACGATCCGCTCGGGCGCCCACCCCAGCTCGCCCAGCTCGGCCGCCTTCAGCGCCAGCAGCCCCTGCATCACCGACCCGCCGCGCGAGTCGAACAGGTGCACCGGCACCGAGTCGTGCACGTGCTGCTTGGCGGCCGCCTGCGCGCTGGCGTAGGTGCCGGAGAGGCCGGAGGAGAGGATGACGCCCACCACCGACTCGCCCTCTTCCGCGGCGCGGCGGAAGGCGTCCAGGAAGAGCGCCGGCGGCGGCTGCGAGGTGCCGGGGTGCGCGCCCTTCTTCAACTCCTCGGCGAACTGGCCGGCGCTGATGTCGAACCGGTCGCGCAGCACGCGGTCGCCGAAGATGAGCGAGAGGGGGACCAGGTGAATGCCGTGCGCGCGGACGATCTCGTCGGGGAGGTCGCAGGCGGTGTCGGCCACGATGGAGACGGGGCGCCGCGCCAGGGTCATGTGCCCGGCCGCGGCGGTGCGTTCCATGGTGGCGTGCTGGGCGCGCATGTCCTCGGCCTTGTGCGTGGCCAGGCGCCCCAGCGTGCGCAGGTAGGCGAAGACGTCGTCCGGCTCGTCGGTGTGGATGTGCACCTTCAGCAGGTCGGCGGTGCGGATCACCACCAGCGAGTCGCCTTTCTCGCGCAGCACCCCGCGCACCGCGTCGGAGTCGGGGATGGCGGCGCCGCGCACCAGCGCCTCGGTGCAGAAGCGGTACGTCTCCGCCTCGGCCGGGTACTCCACCGTGGCCGCGGCGAAGGCGGGCTCGGCCTCCCACTCCGCGTCGTCCTCCGCCGGCACCAGCGGGTCGCCCGCCACGAACGACGAGATCCCCTCGAGGAGGTGGACGAACCCCTTGGCCCCCGCGTCGACCACGCCGGCGGCCTTCAGGGCAGGGAGAAGGTCGGGGGTGCCGGCCAGCGCCTCGCGCGCCTTCACCAGCAGCCGCTCGAACAGGACGATGAAGTCGCTGTGCTGCAGCCGGTCGGCCTCGTCGGCGATGGCGCGCATGATGGTGATCATGGTGCCCTCGACCGGTTTTTCCAGCGCGCGGTACACGTGCTCCGTGGCCTGCCGCCAGACCGAGGCGAACTCGCCTACGCCCAGCCGCACCCGCGGGCCCACGGCGTCGCTGAAGCCCAGCAGGAAGTGCGAGAGGATCATCCCGCAGTTCCCCCGCGCGCCCATGATGGCGGCCTCCGACGCCTGCCGCGCCACCTCGCCGATCGACGTCTCGCTCCCGCCGCGCAGCCGGTCGGCGATGGAGCTCACCGTGAGCGCCAGGTTGGTGCCGGTGTCGCCGTCGGGGACCGGGAAGACGTTGATGCGGTTCAGGTCCGCCCGGTGCCGCTGCACGTACTCGTTGGCGGTGAGCAGCGCGCCGCGCAGGCCGGCGCCGTCCAGGTGAGTGGGTCCGTTCATCGCGTTCGGTGGGGGTGCGCCGGGGGCCCGCGGGCGGAGCCGCGGCACCTGTGGATCAAGGTTGCTGCCAGAAAACCGGCGCATGCGTACGGGGTTGGTACAACACTACGCCCGCCGGGGTTGCACGCAAGGGGCGCCGCGACCCCGCCGTGGGACGCGATTGCCCCCTCCGGCGGACAATCCCGCGCCGTCCGGAATCGCGGAGATGCGCCGCGGGAACGATCGACAGGATCATATGTTCATCATCCAACTACATGCGGGGCATGGGGTTTGCGAAACCGGCCGGCACCCGCTTCCGGCGCGAGTTGACGAGTGCTCCGGTGGCGGGCATGTTTCCGGCGCTTTCGGCGGGCGCCGTGCAGCCCTTCTGCGCGGGCCGGTTCGAAAGCGTATGACATTCACGGAACCCAGAGGAAGAAGATGAAGAAGACGACGTGCGGTTTCCTGGCGGCGGTGGCGGCGCTGGTGGTGGCGGGTAGCGCGAGCGCGCAGCGGATCCCGCTTTCGATCGAGGGCCGGGTGGACGCGGCCATCCCCACGGGCGACCTGGGCGATGCCGCGAACGTGGGGATCGGGCTGCATGGCGACGTGACCTTCAACGTCACCCCCATCGTGGGCGTGTACGGCGGCTACAGCTGGAACCGCTTCGGCGCCAAGGACACCAACGGGGTGGACTACACCGACCAGGGCTTCGACGTGGGAATCAAGGCCACCTTCGCGCCCATGCAGGGGCTGGGCGCGGCGCCGTTCTTCCGCGGCGGCGCCATCATCCACAAGCTGAGCGCCTCGGCCAGCGACGACGACCTGGGCGACTTCACCATCTCGTCCGACAGCAAGGTGGGCTTCGAGGTGGCGGGCGGCGTGGCGTTCCCCATCGCCCCGCGCATCATGCTGACGCCGCAGGTGGGCTACACGCAGTTCAACGCGGCGGACGAGGGCGACGACGACGCCACGGTGAGCGTGGTGCACGCCGGCGCCGGCATCAGCATCTCCTTCTGATCCGCTCCCGTACGAGCTGAACGCGCTCCGGCCCCCGTCCACGGACGGGGGCCGGACGCGTTCCGGGCGGCATCTCCCTTCCGCCCGTCCGGGGCGGGTTGTATCGTCCCCCGCGTCGCTTCCGATCTCCATCTCCCCCGATCTCTTCCCACCCTTCCCACCGAGGCCGCGCCATGAACCGGACCTTCGCGGCGCTGCTGGCGCTGGCCGCCGCGCTCCCGCTCGCCACGTCCGCGCGGGCCCAGCGCACGCCGGTGTCGCTGGAGCCGCGCGCAGGCCTGTCCACGCCCATCGGCATCACCCGTGGCGACCAGAAGACGGCGCTGGTGCTGGACGGCGACCTGATCGTCGCCCTGAACCCCATGGTGAGCGTGTACGGCGGCTACGCCTGGTCGCGCGCGGTCTCGGCCGTGGCGGACTCGGCGCACGTGACGTGGCGCGGGTGGGACGCGGGGGTGCGGCTGACGCTGGCGCCGGTGGGCCCGTACACGCCGTTCGTGCGTGGCGGGCTGCTGTACCAGAAGGTTCGGCTGGAGACGGACGGCGGGACCGTGCTGGAGAACGACTACGCCACCGGCGTGCACATCGGCGCGGGGGTGGAGCTGCCGCTGGGGATCCTGGGCGGGCGCGCCAGCGTGTCGCCGCAGGCCAGCTTCAACACCGTGCACGACGCGCAGTGGATCGACGCGCAGGTGGGGCTGCACATCCGCCTGTGAACCCCCCCGCCGTTTGCATCCGTTCTCCTTTCCCCGTGGCGGTCGGGCGCGTTATCGTTCGGCCGCTTCAGGCGGGCCCGCGTGCCCGCGAACCGACTCAACGACGACCGAGAGTGAAGAGGATGAAGAAGATTTCCACCGGCCTTGCCGCCGCGGCCGCGGTGGCGCTCCTTGCCGGGCCCGCGCGGGCGCAGATCCCGCACATCACCCCGTTCGCCTTCGAGGCGCGCGCCGGCATCGGCGTGCCCACCGGCGACCTGAACGCCGTGGCCAAGCCCGGCTTCGGCGTGTCGGGGAGCGTGACCTACCACGCGTTCCCGCTGATCGGCATCTACGCGGGGTACGGCTACAACCAGTTCGGCGTGGACGGCGGCGACGGCACCTTCAGGGACCACGGCGTGGACGTGGGCGCGCGGCTGGGCATCCCCACGCCGCTGATCCCCATCGACCCCTTCGTGAAGGCCGGCTTCATCGCGCACCGGCTGGAGCTGAGCGGCGCGGGGACGGACGACGCGACGGGCGACTGGGAGGGCGGCTACGAGGTGGGCGCGGGGCTGGGCTTCGGGCTGGGGCCGGCGTCGCTGACCCCGGGCGTGACCTACGTGCGCCACAAGGACGTCAGCTACGTGCAGGCCGACGTAGGCGTCCGCATCCGCATCTGATTGTAAGGTTTACGGGAGATGACGAGCGGCGGGTCCGGAATCCGGGCCCGCCGCTCTCTTTCTGATCCGGTCAGGATCGCGCTCACCGGGCCTGGCAATCACCTGCGATTTGGGACCGCACAGACAAGACGTCATCCTGAGGCCGGCCACACCATCGTTGCCCCCGCACGAGCGGTTGCAGGCCGAAGGATCCATAGGCGAGGTCGCACGTGCGCCGGATTGCGCGATCAATCCCCGTTTTCGGATGACCCCGTCCCCGTGCGCTCGCCCTCGACTACCCGCATCTGCCACATGGATTCCCTTATGTCTTGCGGAATTTAGATGATTTGACGCGTTTGTAGCTACGGTAATTCTCCCGCGGCGTGATGCGAGCGAAAGTTGCATTGCTGCAACAGATTGTGGGAGCACATCGCGCGAAAAACCCTTGCCCTCGCGGGGTGGCCCCGTCACATTTCGTCCCGGCGCCCCTCCACGCCTTTCAAGGCCGCCACGCATTCCGGATCCCCCGGCGCGCGGCGAAGGCACAACCGGCCATCCCCGGCCGCGGCCCCACTCCCGGGTCATCTCTCATGCGAGTCCTCCCCCTCTTCACCCACGGCTCCCACTGCCCCCGCTGCGGCAGCCGCACCGAGCGCGTGCGCACCGGCATCCTGCTGCGCCCCATCCGCTGGGTGCTTCCCGACGTGAAGCGCCGCTTCTGCAGCAACATCGGGTGCACGTGGCGCGGGTTCGCGTTTCCCCGGCAGGGCGAAGAAGCCTCGCACGCGGCCGCCGCGCGCTGACCGCGGCATCCCCATAACGAACGAGAGGCCGGTCCCCCCCGCACGGGGAGACCGAGCCTCTTTCGCATGTCCGTCATCCGCGAATTCTCAGAGAAGTAGAGACTCGTCGGGTGATGCATCATCCCAAATGTGGCCGGCCTGAATGGATAGTTCCGGGCGCAGCCGGTCACCGGCGACTGAAGTCGCAGCAACAACTACGGGAAGCCTCGCAAACTGCGCGAGGCTGATCCGCGCACTCCGCGGCATCGGTGCTCACGACCGATCTCCTTTCATCCTCCGTGGTTGTGCGTAGCGCGATGTTCGACTCGGGATGATGCGGCGAGGATGCACGAACCGGATTCGGTAGCATCCCCCTTCCTCCACGATCACGCCGTCAGCACGGTGATGAAGAGGGTGGCGACGGCGCCGATGCTGATCATCACCACGTACGCGACGCCCAGGAAGCCGTACTTGAAGAGCGTGGCGAGCCACCCCTGCCGGTATACGCGCTTCATGGCGATCAGCACGTACAGCATCATCCAGGCGCACAGCGTGGCGACCAGCGGCGGCCAGCGCACGGCCAGCATGATCAGGTACGACAGGAAGGCGAAGGCGTGCACGTGCAGCGCGAACACGAAGTGCTCCACGTAGAAGCGCCTGCCCCCCACGTACAGGAACTTCAGGATCAGGGCGAAGAGCGGCAGCATCACGAACATCATCTGCGGCACGTGGTCCAGGTACTCCTTGGTGATCTGCCGCATGGCGTCGCGTGGCTCCATCCGCCGGAAGTGCTCGACCCGCGCGTTGCCGATGCTGTCGAGCACCGCGTTGCCGGTGTTCATCTTCACGCCGTCCAGCCAGCCGGCGCGGTGCGGAAGCGGCACCGGCGGGGGCGGCGGACGGAGCGCCTGGCCCCGCTGCGCGCCGGCCGCGGGCGCGCGCGGAGGCTGCGGGCGCGCCGCGGCGGACGCGGCGCTGTCGCTCGCCTGGCGCAGGCCCAGGTTGCCGTTGCCCACGTCCAGCATGGAGCCGTTCACCTCGGGGAGGAGCGACAGCACCACGAAGAAGGCCACGCTGGTAACCAGGTACAGCCGGAACGGGGGGATGTAGCGCACGATGCGCCCGGCCATGTACTCGCGCGTGAGGTGGCCGGGGCGGGCCATCAGCGCGGCCACGGTGCGCGGGAGCGCGGAGTTCAGCGAGAACTGGTCGTCCAGCGCCTCCATCAGCATGCGCGCCAGCGAGACGTGCACCTCCACCTTCCGCTGCCCGCAGTTGCGGCAGAAGTTTCCCGGCATGGAATCGCCGCAGTTCAGGCAGGGGCGGTCCGGAGTGCGCCGCTCCGTCTGGCGGAAGATGGGAATGCGCAGCGCGGAAGGTGTGCCGATGGCCATGCGAGGGTCCTTCGCGGAGACTTCAAGAAGCACGAGGGAGCGCCCGGCGAGAGTGACGGCCGGGCGTTCGTGTTCGGGAGGCATGCAATCTGTATTCGCGGACGCTCCGGCGGAAGGGGCTCAAGCCGTTGCGTGCCACCGCGCTACGAGCCGAGCACCTGGTTCAGCAGGTCCGCCAGCCGGTAGCCCGCCAGCGCGATCCGCGGATCGGCCGCGTGGAAGGCGGCGTTCCGGTACGTCGTGCTCGCCGCCTGGTTGCGGTGCAGCGGCGCGCGGTACACGCGCCGCTGCGCCAGGTGCACGCTCGCGCGCGCCCATTGGCTCACGTCCGTCTGCCCCATCTCGGCGGCGAACTCGGAACGCGGATGGCGATGCATCGTCTCGGTGGCGATGCGCGTCATGAAGGCGTCGTCCGCTTCGCCCGGGAGCCGGCGCGCGTTGCTGGTGATGATGTTGTCCCACACCGAGTGCAGCGTGCGCTGCCGGTCCGCCGTGATGTGCTCCAGCTTGTACAGGTTGCCGCCCTGGTCGCCGTCCGGCTCGGACGGAGTGATCCGCCCGCTGGCGTGCAGCGGCTGGTGGATGTCGCCCACCAGGTGCAGCAGCCACGCGAGCGCCACCGCCGCCTGCTCGTGGTCCGGCCCCGTCACCTGCGTCCTCAGCCCGGCAAAGTCGTTCAGCAGGTCGCCCGCCGGCGGCCGGCTGTCGTCGTGGAACGGGCCGAAGTCGTAGCTCTGCCGCCAGAACAGGTCGGTGAAGTGCCGGTCACGCACGTGGTATTTCGCGCCGCGCGAGTCGGGCGGGCGCACGTCGTCGGGCCAGGTGGCGCCCGCCATGAAGAGCCGCACCTGCTGCTGCGGCGTCAGCGTGCCCGTCCCGAAGCCCTGCAGCAGCCGCGTGTCCTGCGCCGCGCCCTGCAGCACGGCGATGGCCCGCCCGCGCGCCTGCGGCGTCATGTTCTCCCACGCGATGCGCGCCACCAGCTGGTGCCCGAAGCCGTCCCACGCCCACGCGGGGCGAGCGGTGAGCGTGACGAAGGCCAGAGCCACCGGCAGCATGAGTGTGCGTTTCATGGTGACCTCCGGGGGAGATGGGGATGGTGAACGGGATGAAGGGTGGGTGGGAACCCGGGGACGATGAATTGGATGGACGGGACGAACGGATCTGCCAGTTGGCCTGCCGCATCGGACAAGAAGACCCCTGCCGCGCGCCGTGGCAAGGGTCTTCGTGGGGCTGGCGGAGCGGATCGGGCCCGACCGAGCGCTACGGCATCGCCGTGGTCATGATGAGGTCGTGCATCCACGGCTGGGGGTGCCCGGCCTGCCTGAGCGCCGTGGAAATCTGCGCCCAGTGCCGCACGCCGTGCATCAGCACGTGCGCCACGATCTTGCGCTTGCTGGAGCGCAGCGTGCCCGCGGTGATGGTCTCGAAGGTGAGCACCTTCTCCCACTCCTCCGGCGGCGCCGCGGCCACCCAGCGCTCCAGCCGCGCGCGCGTGGCGTGGTGCACGGCGAAGATCTCGTCCAGCGTGGAGCGGGGGATGCCTTCGTACGCGCTCGGCTCCTCGTCGTACAGCCGCTCGGTGTAGCGCCGCTCGACCACGCAGATGTGGAAGACCAGGTCTCCCACGGTGGCCCACTTCCCCTCGCCGAGCGAGACGGCGAGCACGGCGGGGTCCTGCGCGCGCAGCCACTCCTCCCAGCGGGCGGTTTCCTCGCCCGTCCAGCCCAGCAGCTCGCGGAAGCTCAGCGCGTCGTGCGCCACGACGGGCGCGGCGGTGGTGTCGGCCATCGGCGTCTCGCGGGTGAAGATGGATCGCCCTGCATCTTCCCCCACGTTCGATCCGCTCCGGGAAAGAATCAAGAGCACACCGGACGACCGATCGCCGCGGTACAGAAGGAGAACGGCCCCCGCGCGAGACTCGATGTCTCGCCACGGGGGCCGTCTTGCAGTCCCGCAGGGACTTCGTGCTGTTGTTGCCCCCGAATTCCATTCGGGGCCGGCAGGGTCAGCGAGGCCCGCCCTCTACGCACCCGCGGCGGCGAGCTCGCGCTGGAGCACGGTGCGGGCCTCGGCGATCATGGTGCGCACCTTTTCGCGCAGCGCGGGCACGTCGTCCAGCGTCATCCCCGCCGTCTCCACCGGGGGGAGAACGCGGGCGATGGCGCGGGCGCGGCCCACCAGCCACGATCCCTTGGCGATCGCGTGGCGCGTTCCCGCCAGGGCGATGGGAAGGACCGGCGAGCCCGTCTCGATGGCCAGGCGGAAGGCGCCGTCGTGGAACTTCAGCAGCTCGCCGCCGCCGGAGCGCGTGCCCTCGGGCATGATCATCACCGACACGCGCTTGCGCAGCCGGTCGCGCGCCTCCTCCAGCGCGCGCATGCGGCTGCCGGCGTCGCCGCGGATCACCATCACGTCGCCCGCCATCCGCATCATCCACCCCATCACCGGGATGCGGAAGATGGTGTCCTTGGACATCCACTTCATCTCCCACGGCAGGTGCGAGAGAAGGAAGATGTCGGCCAGGCTCTCGTGGTTGGCGACCGCCACGTACGGGCGGCGGGGATCGTGGATCTGCACGCCGGTCGTGCGGAACTTCCAGAATGGGTTCAGCCGGGTGACGGTGACGGCGGCCAGGCGGAACCAGCGGCCCACCGAGTAGCGGCCGGGGTCGCGCGCGGTGAACAGCCAGACCAGCCCCATCCACGGAAGCCAGATCAGGGCGATGAGGCCGGTGGAGATCCAGACCCAGGCGGAAACGAGCCGCTTCAGCATCTGCAGTCGCGACGGGCACGGGTTGAGGCGCGGGCGCCCGCGCGGCCGGTCCGGCGGGCGCGCCCCTGTACACCGCATCGCCGCGAGGGGTCGCGGGCGATGCACTCTTCGCCACCGCGGCGCGCGCGGGCGAGGAAACGCATGCTTCAGGCCGGCGCGGCGGGGGAATGCCGTACCGCATATCTCCGTCCACCGGCGGCGGCCGGAGAGGTGGCACCATCGGCGGCGGCACGCCGCGTGTTTGCTTGACCGTCCGGGCGGGGGTCCGTATTCTGACCGCTCCCTGAACCGTCCGAAACGCGCTGGAGGAGTCATGGCGAACGTCCCGCAGGACCTGCGATACACCGAGCAGCACGAGTACCTGAAGCCCGCGGGCGAAGAGGGCGTGTACTTCGTGGGGATCACCGACTACGCCCAGGGCGAGCTGGGCGACGTGGTGTTCGTGGAGCTTCCCAGCGCCGGCGCGAGCTTCGACGCCATGGCGAGCTTCGGGACGATCGAGGCAGTGAAGGCCGTGAGCGACCTGTACTGCCCCGTCTCGGGCGAGGTGGTGGAGGCCAACGGCGCGCTGGACGCCAACCCCGCCGCGGTGAACAGCGACCCGTACGGCGAGGGGTGGATGATCAAGCTGCGCGTCTCGAACCCGGCGGACGTGGACGGGTTGATGGATGCGGCCGCGTACGAGAAGCTGATTGGATAAGGGACAAGTCCTGAGTCCCAAGTCCTAAGTCCCAAGTCCTAAGTCCTGAGTGGAACGGCAGGGGGATCGTATCGCGGCCTGATGTCGTCCTCACGGTGCGCTGAGTCGCGCGGTCGCGGCGCAACGCTCCCTCCGGATGACAATCCGTTGTGACGACGATTGTATGCCGCGCTCCAACCACTTGGCACTTGGCACTTGGCACTTGGCACTTGGCACTTGGCACTTGGCACTTAGGACTTAGGACTTAGGACTTTCTTTTCGTCTTTCACCCCGGAGGACCCCGAAATGGCCACCCTCACTTGGCACGGGCACTCCTGCTTCACCCTCGTGACCGACGAAGGGAAGCAGATCCTGATCGATCCGTGGATCGACGAGAACCCGATGTCCGACATCAAGACCGGCGACATCGAGGCGCTGGACTACATCCTGGTGTCGCACGGGCACTCGGACCACTTCGCGGACGTGGTGAAGCTGGCGAAGAAGACCAACGCCACCGTCATCTCCACCTTCGAGCTCGTGGCCTTCACGCAGTCGCAGGGGGCGAAGAACGGCCACGGGATGAACATCGGCGGGGCGTACGTGTTCGACTTCGGGCGGGTGAAGCTGACGCCGGCGCTGCACACCGGGAGCATCGACGGCGACGACGGCTCGCACACCACCGACCCGGCCGGCTTCCTGATCTCGCTGAACGGCGGCCAGCGCATCTACCACGCGGGCGACACGGCGCTGATCATGGACATGCAGCTGCTGCACGGCTCGGTCGACGTGGCCATCCTCCCCATCGGCGACAACTTCACCATGGGCCCCGAGGACGCGGCGCGCGCGGTGGAGATGATCGAGCCGGAGGTCGTCATCCCCATGCACTACAACACCTTCCCGGTGATCGAGCAGAACCCCGAGGGCTTCCGCACCCTGGTCGGCGACCGCGCCAAGGTGGTGATCCTGCAGCCCGGCGAGTCGTTCACGGTCTGATACCGGATTCGGAGATCGATCGTGCATCCGTAACCGCACGTGCGACCTCGCCTATAGATCCTTCGGCCTGCAACCGCTCGTGCGGAGGCAACGACGGTGTGGCCGGCCTCAGGATGACGTCTCTCCGTGCGTTTGAAATGCACAGATGATTGCCAGAGCCGGTCTGAAAAGCAGGTCCACCGAGAGACGCGGAGCCGCGGAGAACACCGTCGTTCTCTGCGGCTCCGCGTATCTGTGAGATTCTTCTGCCGAAGTCAGTCCGCCGCCGCGGGCTCCGGGATGCGCACGTCGTCGGCTGGTGACAACGCGCGCGCGGTGTAGGTGTCGAAGAAGGCGCGCGCCTCCTCCAGGTCGGCGGGGCAGAGGAAGGCGGGGCCGAGCGCCTCCGCGCCCTCCAGCGCCAGCGCGAACAGGTCGCGGGCGGTGGCGGCGATGCGCTCGTCGCGCAGCCCCGCCCGCCCGGCGCGCACCAGCAGCGCGGGGTCGGGCGCGCCCGCCAGCTCGCGCGCGGCGGCGAACGACGGCGCGTGGTACACCAGGCCGCCGAAGAACGCGGCCGGCGCGGCGTACCACTCCGGCGCCACCGCGTCCGCGGCGCGCATCTCCGCGAAGCCCTTGGGGCGCACGTCGGGGAAGAGCGTGGTCAGGTGCGTGCGCCACTCCTCCATCCCCACCGCCCCGCGCGCGTTCCACTCGCCGAAGCTGGGCCACCCCTCGTGCTCGTGGGGGATGAGGATGGCCGGCGCGCCGAGCGCGAACTCCAGGTACTCGGGGACGGGATCCTCACCGCAGGCGAAGATCCCCGTGCGGCCGCCGCCCAGCTCGCGCCAGATGCGAGCGCGGAAGCTGCGCTCGCCCGTGTCCTCGCCGCGGTAGACGGGCGAGTTGGCGAAGACGGCCACCGCGTACGGCGCCAGCGCGTTCAGGAAGCGCCACCGCGCGTACGCGTCGGCGCCCCAGTCCAGGTTGCACTGGAACGACGCCGTCTGCCGCATCATCCGCGTGCCGCCGCCGCCGCACTCCTCCAGGAAGCGCGTGAGCCGCACGTAGCGCTTGCCGGGAAGCTGCAGGGCGATGTCGTCCACCGCGTTCACGGGGTCCACGCCCACGCTCAGCAGCTCGATCCCCTCCTCGCGCGCGTCGCGGACCAGCGGGCGGACGACGGTGCGCAGGCTCTGCAGCAGCGCCGAGGCGGAGCGGAAGGGCGGGGCGGAGAGCTCGATCTGCCCGCCGGGCTCGAAGGTGATGGTCCCGCCGTCCGGCAGCAGCCAGTTGGGCATTCCGTAGACGGACGCCGTCTCCTTCCATCCCCATCGCCCCGCGAAGTCGCGCAGGAACGGCAGCGTCGAGCGCCCCTCGTCCGCGATGATGGGGACGACGGCGCGCGTCTCCGCGTCCACCGGAATGAGCTCCACCTCCGCGCCGATGGTGGGTGGGCGCGGCTCCCGGCGGCGTTGGCCGAAGGCGTTGTCGCGGAGGTCCGCGGCGAGCGCGTCAGGGTCCAGCATCACTCCACGGCGGCAAGGAGGATGGCGTACAGGCCGTCTTCGTCCGTCTCCCAGCGCACCAGCCGCATTCCCGCGCCGCGCAGCATGGCCTCGATGCTGGCGCGGTCGTGCTTGCACGAGATCTCGGTGCGGATGGTCTCGCCCGCGGCGATGGCGAACTCGCCCGCGCCGGGGACGGCGACCGTCTGCGGCGCGCGCGCGACGAGGTGCATCTCGATGCGGTGGTCCACCGGGTTGTAGAACGCGCGGTGGTCGTACGCGGCCGGGTCGAAGTCCGCGCCCGCGAGCGTGTTGACCACGCGCAGCATGTTGCGGTTGAACTCGGCCGTGACCCCGGCCGCGTCGTTGTACGCCGCCTCGATCACGCGCGGATCCTTGCGGAGATCGACGCCCATCAGGAAGGCGTCGCCGGTGTGCATGCGGCGGCGGACGCGGGCGAGGAGCGCGGTGGCCTCGTCCGGCGCGAAGTTGCCGATCGTGCTCCCCAAAAAGGCGTGGAGCACGGGATGCGGCAGCTCGGGCGGGAGCGCGAAGTCCGCCGTCATGTCCGCGACGACGGGAACCACGTCGATGGTCGGGTACAGCGCCGAGAGGCGGACCGCGGTCGACTCCAGGAAGTCGGCGCTCACGTCCACGGGGACGTACGCCGCGAAGCCCACGGCGTCGCGGATGGCGTCGAGGACGATGCGCGTCTTCTCCGCGCTCCCGGCGCCCAGCTCCACCAGCGTCTTCGGCTGCAGCGCCCAGATCCAGTCCGGCATCCACTGCCGCAGCAGCGCCGCCTCGGTGCGCGTCAGGTAGTATTCGGGGAGGCGGGTGATCTCCTCGAACAGCTCCGAGCCGCGCTCGTCGTAGAAGTACTTGGGCGGCAGCTCCTTCTGCGGGCGGCCCAGGCCGTCGCGGATCTCCGCCAGCATTCCCGCCGCGGCGGGCTGGAGCGTGTCAGTCATCGCGCACGATCCTGAAGCCGCTGAAGATCTGCCGGCGGATGGGGTAGTCCCAGTTGCGGAAGGTGTTGCGGATGGCGCCCGGGCGCGTGGCCCAGCTGCCGCCGCGCAGCACCTTGTAGTCGGGCCCGAAGAAGACCTCGCTGTACTCCTTGTACGGGAAGGTCTCGTAGCCGGGATAGGGCGCGAAGTCGCTGGACGTCCACTCCCACACGTCGCCGATCATTCCGTACGCGCCGATGGGGGAGAGGTTGTGCGGATAGCCGCCGACCTGCCCCGGCTCGAACGAGAGCTGGTCGACGTTGGCCAGATACGCGGTCGCCGGCTCGTCGCCCCACGGATAGTCGCGCTTCCGCCCCGCCGCCGGGTCCCACGACGCCGCGGCCTCCCATTCCTGCTCCGTCGGAAGACGGCCGCCGGCCCAGCGGGCGTACGCATCGGCCTCGTACCAGCAGACGTGGCAGACGGGGCGCGCGGGATCGACCTCCATCTCCCGGTCCATCGAGCGCGTCATCCACACGCCGTCGTGCCGCGACCAGAACTGCGGGGCCACCAGTCCGGCCTCCCGGCGGTGCTTCCACCCGGCCTCGGTCCACAGCTCCGGGCGGTCGTATCCCCCGTCGTCGATGAAGCGCTGGTACTCGCCGTTGGTGACCGCCCACGCGCCGATGCGGAAGGGCCGGAGATCCACCGCGTGGCGCGGGCGCTCGTTGTCGTAGGCTGCCGAGCGGTCGCCGGTGCCGATCTCCACGCGGCCGCCGGGGAAGCGCACCATCCCGTCCGCGTCGGAGGCGACGGGGCGGCCGGGGGGCGTGGCGATGGCGCGGGGGGCGCGGTAGAAGGGATCTTCCTTCAGCTGCAGCGCCTGCAGGATGGTTTCGTTGTGCTGGTACTCGTGCTGGAGCACCATCCGGTACACGTAGCCGGCGCGCAGCAGCGGGTCGTCGCCGCCGGGCGCGCCGCCGTTCTCCAGGTGGGAAAGGACGCGCAGCCGCGTCTCGGCCATGTTGTCGAGCGAATCGCCCAGCCCGGGAAGGCGCAGCTGGCCGCGCACCGAGCGCGGGTTCTCGAAGGGGTTGAACATCCCCGGCATCTCGCCGAACTCCACGGGGCCGGAGAGGTTGCGCACCAGCCACAGCTCCTCGAAGTGCGCGATGTGCCCCAGGTCCCACACGATGGGGCTCATGAGCTTGTTGTGCTGCGTCATCAGCTCGGCCTCGGGGACCGAGCCGACCAGCAGGAGCGTGCGGGCGCGCGCGTCGAGCAGCAGCTCGGCGATCTCGCGCGGAGTCGGCGCAAGGCCGGAGGTGGCGGTCATCCTTGGGCGTAGAGGAGGGTTTCCGCGCAGATGGGCCGGATGTAAGCTAGGTGCGGCTGCGCGGGCGCGCCACGATTTCGGCGCGAGTTCATGTCAGGGAAACAGCGGGTGGGGATGCAAGAATTTCGCCCGTGGCCGCCAGCCGTGTGAAGGTTGGTGGAGGGTTGCGCCGGAACGCGCGGATTGCGCCGCAGATGGATGCGGAGCGCTCCCAAGTTGGGGAGGGCGAATGAATTCGCGGCAACAACGGCACAAAGTCCGCCTTCGCGGACTCGCGCGTCGGCATCGTTGCGGGCTCCGGGATCGGCGCGAAGGCAGGCCATTCTCCCAATGGAATTGGGGGGCAACAACAGCACAAAGTCCCTGCGGGACTGCGGCCTCGGCATCGTGGCGGATCTGGGAGGATGGCGCACCCTGCGCCGGGTTCTCCCCTCCCCGCGGAGCTCCCGACGCGCTTGTGTCTGCTGATGGGGAGATTGGAGTCGCGGGTGCGCGGGGAGGTTACAGCTTCGGAGCGGTGATACGGATTTCGCCTGCGGGACGGATCTCATCCCCCTGATCCTCTTCTTTCGATGACCGACGGACGGGTGGTGCTGGACGCGCGGGAGGTGCGGAAGCGCTACGGCCAGGCCGCGGCGCTGGACGGCGTGTCGCTGGAGGTGCGCGCGGGGGAGTGCGTGGCGCTGGTGGGCGAGAGCGGGTCGGGGAAGACCACGCTGCTGCGCTGCTTCAACCGCATGACCGAGATCGACGGCGGCACCGTGCGCGTGGACGGCGACGACGTGGCCGCCATCGACCCGGTGGAGCTGCGGCGGCGCGTGGGGTACGTGCCGCAGGAGGGCGGGCTGCTGCCGCACTGGACGGTGCTGCGCAACGCCGCGCTCGTCCCCTGGCTCCGCGGCGACGCGCAGGCGGAGCGGCGCGCGGCCGAGGCGCTGGCGTGGGTAGGGCTGCCGGCCGAGCGCTTCGGCGGGCGGTGGCCGCGCGAGCTGTCGGGCGGGCAGCGGCAGCGCGTGGCCATCGCGCGGGCGCTGGCGGCCAGCCCATCGATCGTGCTGCTGGACGAGCCGTTCGGCGCGCTGGACGCCATCACCCGCGCGGAGCTGCAGACGGCGTTCGACGCGCTCCGCCGCCGCCTGGAGACGACCGCCGTGTTCGTCACCCACGACCTGCACGAGGCCGCGCTCCTGGCCGACCGCATCGCCGTGCTGCGCAGCGGCCGCATCGAGCAGGTGGCGCCGCCCGCCGAGCTGCTCGCCGCGCCCGCGACGGAGTACGTGCGCGACCTGCTGTCGCGGGCGCGGATGGTGGCGGCGTGAGCAGCCACCCCTCATCCCCCCGGTCCCTCCCTCGCTCCACGGGAGAAGGGAGAACCCGGCGCTGCACCGGTGCCGGCTCGGTGCGGAGATACCTGGCGGCAGTCCGCGAAGGCGGACTTCGTGCTGTTGTTGCCGCGAATTTATTCGCCGGGGCGATGGCTGGGCTCGGCGCTGGGCCTGTCGCCGCACAGCGATCCCCATCCCCCGCCGCATCCCGACCCGTCGTCGTCGCGTCCAAACCCTTCGGGGAGAGCTACCTGCTGGCGGAGATGTTCGCGCAGGTGCTGGAGGCGCGCGGGTTTCGCGTGGACCGGCGGCTGGGGCTGGGGGCGACGGAGATCGCGTTCGGGGCGCTGCGGACGGGGGCGATCGACGTCTACCCGGAGTACACGGGGACGGGGCTCACGGCCATCCTCCACGACGAGCCGAAGGGCGACGCGCGCGCGGTGTTCGGCCGCGTGTCGCGCGAGTTCGAGGCGCGCTGGGGGGTGCACTGGCTGCCGCCGCTCGGCTTCGAGAACACCTACGCCATCGCCGTGCGCAGGGAGACGGCGCGGCGGTACGGGCTGCGCACGCTGACGGACCTGGCGCGCGCGTCGCCGAACCTGACGGCGGGGTTCACGCCGGACTTCATCGGGCGGCCGGACGGGCTGCCGGGGCTGTCGCGCGCGTACGGCCTGCATCCGCGCGAGGTGCGCTCGCTGGTGCAGGCGGTGAAGTACCGGGCGCTGGCGGGCGGCGCGGTCGACGTGGTGGACGGCTACTCGACCGACGGGCTGCTGGCGAAGTTCGACCTGGTGGTGCTGGAGGACGACAAGCGCTTCTTCCCGCCGTACGAGGCGGCCGCGATGGTGGGCGCGCGGCTCTGGCGCCAGTCGCCGGGCGCCGTGGCCGAGCTGGCGCGCCTCAGCGGCCGCATCGACGTGGTGACGATGCGCGAGCTGAACCGCCGCGTGGAGGTGGACGGCCAGCCCGTCGCGAGGGTCGCCGCGGACGCGCTGCGGGAGATGGGAATGCTGCGCGCCGCCTCGCCGTCCGCGCGCGCGACGTCGTCACCGGCGCGCGAGGGCTCGCTCCCCGCGTACCTGTGGGCGCGGCGCGGCGAGCTGGGGCGCGAGACGGGGCGGCACCTGCTGCTGGTGCTCCTCTCCCTCATCGCCGCCGTGGCCGTCGCGGTGCCGCTGGGGGTGATGCTGGAGCGGACGCGGCCGGGCGCGGCGGAGGGGGCCATCCGCGGGGCGGGGGTGCTGCAGACCATCCCCAGCATCGCCCTGCTGGCGTTCATGATCCCGCTGCTGGGGATCGGGATGGCGCCGGCGCTGGTGGCGCTCTGGCTGTACTCGCTCTACCCCATCCTCCGCAACACCTACAGCGGCGTGCGCGACGCCGACCCCGCCGCCACCGAGGCCGCCCGCGCGCTGGGGATGAGCCCCGGCCAGGTGCTGCGCCACGTGCGGCTGCCGCTGGCCGCGCCGTCGATCATGGCCGGCATCCGCACCGCCGCGGTGATCGACGTGGGCACGGCCACGCTGGCGGCGTTCATCGGCGCGGGCGGGCTGGGCGACCCGATCGTGGCCGGGCTGGCGCTCACCGACACGCGCATGATCCTCTCCGGCGCCATCCCCGCCGCGCTGCTGGCGCTGGCGGTGGATGCGGCGCTGGCGCTGGCCGAGCGCGCGCTGCGGCCGCGGGGTGTGGGGTGATGGTCGGCGGGAGGATCGGGCGGGCGGGGGATCGGCGGGCGGGGGAGATGGATCCGGCCTGGAGGCAGCCTATCCCCCAATGGAATTGGGGGGCAACAACAGCACAAAGTCCCTTCGGGACTGCTTTCCGGCATTTCCGCATAGCACCGGGGTTTGTGCTGCGGCTGGTTTTTCCTTCGCCGGCCGAAGGATCTGCTTGCAAGGAGCAGGGCCGCATCCACTCGGATGCGGCCCCACTCATTCGAAATCCAATCCCGCAACACGCCTCACGGCTGCTTGATGTCGATGACGAGGCGGTTGGGGGTCTGGAGCTCCATCACGCGGTAGGGCTGGCGGGTGTCGAGGCCCAGCACGATCTCCACGTCGCCCTCGAAGTCGCAGGTCATCACCAGCTGCTTCATCACCGGCAGCGTGAGGGGGATGTCGCGCTGGCGGACGGTGGGCGCGCCCGCGTCGTCGTGCGCCTGCGCGGTGCGGAGGCGCACCACCAGCCGCGCATCTCCCGCGACCCGCACCACCCGCCCCGAGCCGCACTGCGCGACCGGCCCATCCGCGTACTCCACGTGCCACCCGGACGCCGGCCCCGTGCCGAAATCCAGCACCAGCCGGTCGAAGCCGTTCTGCTGCGCCACCCGCAAGCCCCGCAGCGTGGCGACCACGTTCGGGCGCTGGACGTCGCGCGCGCCGGACGTCCAATCCCCCGCCGATGCGACCGCGGCGGTCTTCGCCGAGTCCTTCGCCACGCTGTCGGTCTTCGCCTTCGCCGCCGCCGCCGCGGAGACGGCGGGGGTGTCGCCGACGAAGGTGGGGATGGAGTAGCCGGTGTCGCGCTCGGCGCCTTCCTTCGTGGTGTCGCCGTTCGCCATCTCGGCGCGGCGGCGGTCGGTGGCGTCCTTCAGCTCGCCGCCCTGGTCGCCGCACGCCGCGGCCAGCGACAGGGCGGAGATGAGCATCGCCCCGGCGAATAGCCGGTAGCTTCGACGCAAGTGGAAGTCGTGCACGGAGATCCGGGTCAGGTGTGGACGGTCTGTGCGATGCGGTGGGCGCCCGCGTAGACGTTGAAGCGCCCGCCGCGGACGAAGCCGCAGAGGGTGATGCCGGCCTGCTCGGCCAGCTCCACGGCCAGGCTGCTGGGCGCCGAGACGCCGGCCAGCACCGCGGCGCCGGCGCGCGCCGCCTTCTGCACCAGCTCGAAGCTCAGGCGCCCGCTCACCATCACGATCCGCTCGCCCCACGGCAGCTCGCGCTCCAGCAGCGACGCGCCCACCAGCTTGTCCATGGCGTTGTGGCGGCCCACGTCCTCCCGCGCGCGCACCAGCTCGCCGTCGGCGGTGAAGAGGCCGGCCGCGTGCAGCCCGCCGGTGCGCTCGAACACCGCCTGCGCGGCGCGCAAAGCGTCCGGGAGACGGGTGACGACATCGGGCGCGACGACGAGACCGGACTCGACGCGCGCGCAGGCGGGCCCCATCACCGCCTCGATGGACGCCTTGCCGCAGACGCCGCAGCTGGAGGTCTGGTAGAAGTTGCGCTGCAGGCTGGCCGGGTCCCACCGTGTCCCCGCCGCCAGGATGACGCTGACGACGTTGTACTGCTGCGCGCCGTCCGTGCAGTAGCGGATGGAGGAGATGGCGTCGGCCGAGGCGATCAGCCCCTCGGTGTAGAGGAACCCGGCGGCCAGCTCGAAGTCCGCGCCCGGCGTCCGCATCGTGACGGAGACGGGCGTCGCCGCGTCGTCCAGCCGCGCGCCGCGGAGATCGGATGCCACGGCGACGCGGATCTCCAGCGGCTCCTCGGTGGCGAGCAGGTCGGTGCGCGCGCGGCGGGCGGCGCCGTCGTCCCCGACGGACACCTGCTCCACGCGGCGGCGGACGGTGCTCGCCTTGCGCGTCATCCCACCCCCGCGGCGGCGGGCGCGCGCTCCGGCGAGGGCGCGGACGGCAGCTCCATCTCCACCAGCCGTTCGTCCTTGCCCTCCACGCGGACGGGACTGGTCGCCAGCGCGATGGTGACGGGGATGAGCTTGGCGGAGGGCTGGTTGCTCCCCTTCGCCGTCTTCCCCAGCGGGATCAGCACGTTGGCTTCGGGGAAGTACGCGGCGCACGCCCCGCGCGGCACGTCGTAGGCGACGGCCTTGAAGCGCGGCGCCAGGCGCTCCACGCCGTCCTTCCAGTGCGAGCGGATGTCCACCTCGTCGCCGGGGGCGATGCCGCGCTCGGCCATGTCGGCCGCGTTCATCAGCACCACGCGCCGCGCGCCCTTGATGCCGCGGTAGCGGTCGTCCAGCCCGTAGATGGTGGTGTTGAACTGGTCGTGCGAGCGGATGGTGAAGAGCCGCAGCTCGCCCTCGCCCAGCCGGATCCCGGGCAGCGGGACGACCTCGAGCTGCGCGCGGCCGGTTTCCGTCTTCCACTCGCGGTGCGCGGCGGTGTTGCGCAGGACGAAGCCGCCGGGCTCGCGCACGCGGCGGTTGAAGTCCTGGAATCCGGGGATCACCCGCTCGATGCGGTCGCGGATGCGGTCGTAGTCTGCCACCAGCGCGTCCCAGTCCACGCCCTCTCCAGCGGGCAGCGCCGCCTTCGCCAGCCCCGCCACGATCGCCGGCTCGCTCTTCAGGTGGGGCGACGCGGGGCGGTTCGTCCCCCGCGACGAGTGGACGACGGACATCGAATCTTCTACCGTGACGAACTGCTCGCCGCCCGCCTGCAGGTCGCGCTCGGTGCGGCCCAGGCACGGCCAGATCATGGCCTCGCGGCCGTGGACCAGCGCGCCGCGGTTCAGCCGGGTGAGCACGTAGACGGAGAGGTCGGGCGTGCGCATCGCCCGCTCCAGCATTCCGTGGTCGGGACTGGCGGAGAAGAAGTTGCCGCCCATCGACATGAAGAAGCGGATCCTGCCCTCCGACATCGCGTGGATCGTCTCGACGACGTCCAGTCCCCGCTCGCGCGGCACCGCGAAGCCGAACTCGCGCTCCAGCGCGTCCAGCAGCGGCGCACCCGGCGCGTGGTCGATCCCCACGGTGCGGTCGCCCTGCACGTTGCTGTGGCCGCGGATGGGCGCGGCGCCGGCACCCGGGCGCCCCACGTTGCCGCGCAGCAGCAGCAGGTTGGAGATGGCGATGATGTTGTCGACCGCGTTGTCGTGCTGCGTGAGCCCCATCGCCCAGGTGACGATGGTCGCGCGCGAGCGGATGTAGATGTCCGCCGCGGCCTTCAGCTGCGCGCGCGCCAGCCCGGTCTGCTCCTCGATCGCCAGCCACGGCGTGGCCTCGAGATCGGCCACCAGCTCCTCGTACCCGGTGGCGTGCGCGCGGATGAAGCCGTGGTCCACCACGCGGCCGGGGGCGCTCTTCTCCGCCTCCATCACCCACTTCATCATCCCCTTCAGCACCGCCACGTCGCTCCCGGGAAGCGGCTGCAGGTAGAGCGTGGTCATCTTCGTCCCGTGCCCCACCAGGCTGGCGGCCACCTCCTGCGGGTGGATGAACTCCTCCAGCCCGCGCTCGCGCAGCGGGTTGATGGCCACGATCTCAGCCCCGCGCCGCCGCGCCGCCTGCAGCGTGCTGAGCATGCGCGGGTGGTTGGTCCCCGGGTTCTGGCCGATGACGAAGATGGCGTCGGCCTTCTCGAAGTCCTCCAGCTGCACCGTTCCCTTGCCCACGCCCAGCGTCTTCCGCAGCCCCACGCCGCTGCTTTCGTGGCAGAGGTTGGAGCAGTCCGGGAAGTTGTTGGTGCCATACATCCGCCCGAACAGCTGGTACAGGAACGCCGCCTCGTTGCTCGTGCGCCCCGAGGTGTAGAACGCCGCCTGGCTAGGAGATGCGAGGCCGCGCAGCACCCCGCCGGCGCGCGCGAACGCCTCGTCCCAGCCGATGGCCTCGAAGCGGTCGCTCCCCGCGCGGCGGATCACGGGGTGGC
This sequence comes from Longimicrobium sp., assembly GCF_035474595.1. Classification (NCBI taxonomy): domain Bacteria; kingdom Pseudomonadati; phylum Gemmatimonadota; class Longimicrobiia; order Longimicrobiales; family Longimicrobiaceae; genus Longimicrobium; species Longimicrobium sp. The sequence continues at coordinate 55,910 of NZ_DATIND010000124.1, read as the reverse complement.
TGAGGCGCCCCTGCTGCTCCAGCCAGAAGTCGCTCTGCGCCAGCAGCTCGTCCACCGTGTGCCGGGCGAAGAAGCCGGGATCGGCGCGGCGCGAGGTGGCCTCGGCGGCCACGGCCTTCGCGCCGTTCTCGCAGAATTCGAAGGTGGAGCGGTAGTCCTTCGGCTCGGGCCAGGCGCACCCGGGGCAGTCGAACCCGTCCATCTGGTTCACCACGCGCAGCGCCTTGGAGCCCTGCACCAGCGACTTCTCGCGCGCCAGCTGCCGCACGCTGCTCAGCACGGACGACAATCCGCCCGCCGGCTTCTCGGCCGTGCGGACGAACGGGGGCACCGGGTCGTTCGAGGCTTGCCTGGACATCGGGCTCACGCTCGGGGAATGGAGATGTAAGGCGTTGCGTGGAAAGGTGGTTTGGGCGCGGCGGAGGGGCAAGGTGGGGAGGGTGCGAACGTGCGGAAGTGCGGAAGTGCGGAAGTGCGGAAGTGCGGAAGTGCGGAAGTGCGGGGACGGAGTACGAAAAGTACGAGAGTACGACTCTGTCACGCTGAACCGGTAACGCGCTTCGGACGTCTCGTGCCCTCCCCCCGCGCCGGAGGGCGCGACCCCCTCCCGTTCCGGGAGGAGGTGGCTTTCCAGCATCCCCGCGCCACCGAACCCGCGTCTCACCCGGGCTTCCCTGGCGCGGCGAAGGAGGGGCCAGCCGGACGGGCAAGATGCAGCCACCTCCGCGCCGATGCTGTCCAGCTACCTCTCCCGGTACGGGAGAGGTGGACGGCCTCGGCCGGCCGGAGAGGGCGCGATGCCGGAGCGCGCGCGAACGTCGGACGACGCGCCGCGGCTCGGCATCGCGCCCGCATCGCCGTTTATACCGTGCAGCCGTCGGTGCAGACGTACGCGCCGCAGACGCTCTCGCCGCCGGGGGCGCCGCAGGTGCCGTAGCAGGTGGCGCTCGGGTAGACCGTCATCGGGCACTGGTCGGCGTACGAGTGGCAGTTGTCGTTGTACGGATCGTTGGTGCACCCCTCCGTGTCGTTGCCGCAGCCGAACGCGGCGTCGCTCGCATCGCCGCACAGCCCCCAGCAGCGCGTGTACTCCGTCCCCGACCGCGCGCGCACCGTGCCGATCCGCCCGGCCACCGCGTCCAGCGTCTCGAAGGTCTCCACCTGCAGCCCGTCCATCTCCAGTCGCAGCTTCTTCATGCGTTCCTCCCTGCGTGGTGATTGGGATAATGCGCGACGGTGCGCCCGGAAGATTTAAGATATCTCATCGAAACTCACCAGTAGGTCGCAAAAGAAGCTCAACGTACATCAACTCCACGTCACCAAAAAGAAATTTTGATCTTTATGTTCGCTATTTTGACGCTATAGGATTTTATGCTGAGGAGGATCGCATGCGTTTCCGGCGGGGACGAGGGTTGGACGCGCGGACCCGGATCGGCCATCGTGGAACTGGTTCCCGAACGATCGCCCGTCCCTTTCGCAAGGAGTCACCCATGAAGAAGCTGGCACTCACGATCGAGTCGCTGACGGTGGAGTCGTTCGCGGTGGAGGGCGTCGAGCGGGAGGGAGGGACCGTGCGGGCGCACGTCGACACGCGCTTCGGAGAAACCTGCATGACCCAGTGCGCCACGGGGATCTGCGACTGCTACTTCACCGACCCGAGCTGCAACTCTCCCTGCGGTTGAACCCCGCGCCGGGAAATACGAAGCAGGGCGCCCGGACCTACCTCGGGACGCCCTGTTTCTTGTCGCTCCCGCCGGACGGGACGGATCAACCGCCACGCCCCGCCGGCTGCTCCCAGTCGCGCAGGTGGTCGATCAGGTAGTCGATGCCGAACACGTGCCCGGTGCGGTCGTCCTCGCGGCGGAAGATGACCTGCGACCAGCCGCGCATCCCCGTGGGGATGTAGCGCATCCCGTGCATGGTCAGCTTCTGCCCGCTGATGGCGCGGATCAGCACCTGCTCGTAACGGCTGCGGCTGAGCTCCCTCTCGGGGAACAGGTTGTCCCAGGTGCACAGGCGGCCCACGTCCTCGTACTCCGGCGGGCGGTCGTCCAGGTCCAGCAGACTGGGCGCGCGGCCGCGCATCACGCTCCCGATCAGGCGGAAGGTGAACGGGTCGCTGATGCGCCGGATGGGGTGCCAGAAGTGCCGCACCGTGAGCCCCGCGATGGCCCGCAGCGACAGCTTCCGCCCGTCGGTGGTCTCCCACATCGGCCGGTCCACGTCGGCCTCGAAGGGGTTGCACTGGAAGCAGGTGAGCCGGGCCAGCCACCCCTTGCGCGAGGTGTGGGGGATGGGCGCGTAGCCGCGGATCACGGGGATGTCGGTCTGCTCCAGGATGTCCAGCTCGAAGCTGGGCCAGGTCATCACCTCGCGCACGATCCCCGTGATCAGCGTGGCCGTGGCGATCATCAGGCTCGCGCTGGGGGTGAAGTCGGCGGTGATCTCGATGCGGTCGCCGCGCGGCCGCACGCCGATCCCCGTCGATCTGCGATTCGCCGCCAGCATCATCACGGGGACGGGAAGGATGTAGCTGAGCAGGAGCGCCAGCTTCTCCACCGTGCGGTTGCGCCCCCGGCGCGCCCGCGGCAGCTCGAACGACACGTTGTAGTGCGTGCTGAAGCCCACCAGGCGCACCTCGCGCCCGTTCCGCTCCTCCCACGCGTCCAGCTCCTGCCGCACGAAGAGGATGGCCTCCCAGAGCGAGCGGCCGGCGCGCGCGGCGCACCCCCGCTCGATCTCGATCACCGGCGTGGCCACCTCGATGACGCCGGTGTCGAAGTACACGGCGCCGCCGGTGGGCAGGTGGTACGAGGTGCCCATGCGGTGCATCAGGTCGCCGCGCACGAAGGCGCGCGGGTCGCCGAACACGTCTTCGGGGCGCACCAGCTCGCCGTCCACCGCCACCTGGAACTCGGCCTCCATCCCGATCGCGGCCAGCTTCAGCCGCGCCTGCCGGGCGCGCCCGCTCTTGGTCGCGTAGTCTTCCTTCTTCGCCTTCATGCTCATGGGGCCACTGCTCCGGCGGTTTCGGTCTCGCTCGTTTCCACTTCGCCCGGCTCCTGCGGCTGCAGCTCGTCCTCGCGCCGCGCGCGCTCGCCGGGCACCCCGTGCGGCACCACCACCGTCCATCCCAGGTCCACGTGCAGGTGGTCGTCGGCCTCGGCCACCCCGCTCCCATACGGCCGCACCCACACGCCCGGCATCAGCCTTTCCGCGATCTTCGCGTAGCGGGAGATGGTCTTCCGGTCGTCCAGCCAGTCGTCGCCCACGCGGTAGATGTTGGCGGCCGTTCCCCAGCAGTGCGTGCTGGCGTGGGTGGACAGCGCGTGCGCGGGCGAGCGGTATCCCCCGTTGGCGGCGATGTGCACGTAGGTGCCCACCTCGCGGCGGAAGAGCTCCAGGAACGAGGCCAGCAGGCTCACGGCGCAGGGAAGGTAGCGCGGCCAGCCGCTCCTCAGCCGCTCCGTCTCGCGCACGTCCACGTTCAGGAACTCCCAGATCTCGAAGTTGGGCGCCAGCCCCGTCTCCAGCGCCACCTCCCAGGTGGGCACGCGGTAGAAGAAGCGCGGCAGCCGCCGCAGCCGCCCGTCGCGCCCGCGCATCAGCTCGCCGGGGCGCAGGATCCGGCGCAGCTCGTCGTTCAGCCGCGCGCCGTCGGTCACCTGCAGGGGAAAGTCAGCCATCCCGGCCTTCCCCCGCGGTCAGGTGCTCGTAGATCGCGCGCGAGATGCGGGCGATGGTGTCGCTGCGTCCCGAGGCGCCCGGCTCCCACTGCGTGAGCACGGCCAGGCAGTACGGCTTGCGGCCGGGGAGGTAGACGATGGCCGCGTCGTGCGCCACGGTGCTGATCTCGCCCGTCTTGTTGGCCACCCGCGCGCCCTCCGGCACCCCGGCGGGGATCCCGCTCCTGAACTCCTGGTCGTGCAGGATCTCCAGCATCCGCGCCGAGAGCGGCACGTCGAACGCCGTCCCCTCCTCGATGGGGCGAAGGACGGAGATGAGCCCCTTCGCCGTCACCCGGTTGTTCAGCCCCTTCTCCCACGCCCGCTCGTCTTCCACGCCGCGGTGCAGCTCCACGCCCGTCACCCCCAGCTTCTCCACCGATTTGCGGATCTCGTCGATTCCGACGAGGTCCACCAGGAGGTTCGTCGCCAGGTTGCTGCTGGTGACGATCATGTGGTACGCCAGCTCGTTCACCTTCATGGTCTTGCCCAGCGCGCGGTGCACCTCGCTGTTGGCGTCGCGCCCGCTCTCCACGTGGAACGGCTTGCCATCGGCCGCGCTGTAGAAGCGGTTGCGCACGTGCACGCGGCTGTCCAGCACCAGCACGCCCCGGTGCGCGGCGCCGAACACGCCGAGCAGGATGGGCACCTTGATGGTGCTGGCGGCGTGGAACCACTCGTCGCCGTCCAGGTCCCACGCACGTTTCGTTTCATAGTCGTACCAGGCCACGCCCACGCGCTGCGCGCCCGCCTCGTCCGCGATCCGCTGCACCGTGTCGTGGAGCGTGCCCTTCGTTGCCTTCGCCGTAGCCGTCATGCCGTCGGGTGGGTGTTTGCGGCCCGGGCGCACGCCTCCCCTGGGTGCGCGCGGGATCGGCAGGGCATTGCAGGATGAGGGCCAGCGAGGGAACGGGAGGTGCGAGAGTGCGGAAGTGCGAGAGTGCGTGCGGGAGTGCGGGAGTGCGGGAGTGCGGGAGTGCGGGAGTGCGGGAGTGGATGCGGCGGTGATCGGGCCGGGATTGCTCCGGGCGACTGAAGTCGCGGCAACAACAGCACAAAGTCCCTGCGGGACTGCCGCCTCGACATTCGAGTGATGCAAGGACGGCCGTGCATGCGGTGAGTTCTCCCCTCCCCCGCGGAGCGGGCGGAGGGGCCGGGGGAGGGAACCAGCTTGGCGGGCAGGATGCAGCCCGGCCGCGCCGATGCCTCTCCTCACGCGGAGTGCTCCCCCCTTCTCCTGGTGTCGGGAGAAGGGGGGCCGGGGGGATGAGGGCTCCGGCGCGAAGCGCCCCCGCTGTCACATGGCGGTCACCGGAACCAACGAGTCGGGAGATCGAAATGCCGCCGGACTGCGGATGATTCTGGCGAGCCGCCGATCATCTCCCGCAGCCCGTTGATGTTTTCACGTCCGCCGATCAGCCGGGGGATTCGCCGCCTTCGCCGCCTTCGCCTCCCTCGATTCCGTTGATACGCGCCAGCGTGGCGGTGATCGCCTTCGTCCGTGCGTCGTCGGGGCCGGCGGTCTCGGTGAACCAGGCGGCGGCGCGCTCAAGGTAGGGGCGGGCGGCGTCGGGGTCGCCCATGCCGGCCAGCAGCTCGCCCAGCTTGGCCTGGTCGCGGGCGGTGCTGTTGTGGCCGGGGCCGTACGCGCGCTCGTCGATCTCCAAGGCGTGCACGTACGCCTCGCGCGCGCCGGAGGGGTCGCCCACGCGCAGGCACAGGTCGCCCACGTTGCTCAGGATGGTCGCGGTGAAGGGGTGTCCCAGGCCGAATACCGTCTGCGCGCGCTTCAGCGCCCGGCGGAACCAGGCGCGCGCCGCGTCCAGCTCGTCGGCGCGCATCAGCAGCAGCGCCGCGTTGTTGGCGTGGGTGATGACGGTGCGGTCCTCCGGGCCGTGCTCGGCCTCCAGGATCTCGGCGGCGCGGACGGCGTTGGCGGCCATGGTGGGCCATTCGCCCAGGTTCAGCAGCGCGCCGTTCAGGTAGGTCAGGTCCCACGCCACGCGCACGTCGCCCTCGCCGTGGGCGCGGCGGCGCAGCTCGGCGGCGCGCTCCAGCAGACGGCGGGCGCCGCGGTAGTCGGCGCGCACCTCCAGCGCGAAGCGGCCGGCCAGGTGCAGCACCTGCGCGGCCGGCGCCAGCCCCGCGCCGGTCTCCGCCGCGTGTTCCGCGGCGGCCAGCGCGTGCGGGAGCAGCCCCTCGCACCGCTCCCGCTCCTCCGGGCGCACGGGGTCGGCGGGAAAGGCGCGCTCCATCACCGCGGCGGCGGCGGCGGACCACGTCTTCCGCCCCTCGTCGTCCAGCCGCTCGCCGGCGGCGCGGGCGACGCCGGCGTTCAGCACCAGCTCACCGCCCGCCACGCCGCCGGCGCCCGCGTCCAGCAGCGCGTCCCACAACCGCTCGCGCGCGTCCGGGTCGTGGAGCGCGGCGCCGGGCACGCGGGGAAGCGCCTCGGCCCCCGCCTCCAGCGCGGAGACGGGGATGGGGCGGGTGACGTCGAGAAAGGAGCAGAGCGCGAGCAGCGCCGCCGCGTCGGGGGCGGCCTGCGCCACGCGGTCCAGCGCCGCTTGGGGGTCGGGGGTCGAGCCGGTCATCGCGTCACGAGGTTGGATCACGCATCGGCCTCTGCGGCGCGGCGGATCGACTTCAGCATCTCCATCCGGATCAGCCCGCTGAACGGGCCGACCAGCATCCAGTAGCGGCGGAAGGCGCGGCCGCTGGCCGGGTCGGTGCAGCGCACCCGCGTCTCCGTAGCCAGCCGCACCCCGTCTCCATCTCCCCCGTCCGCGAGGGAGAAGTTCCACACGCCGATGGCGAAGCCCGGCCGCTCGAACGCGCGCAGCTCCTCCGGCGTCACCCGCACGATCCCGCCGCCGGGGCGCCAGAATCGTCCGACGACGCCCAGCACCAGCTCGTCACCCGGCGCCTCTTCCAGGACGATGAACCCGGCGCGCAGCAGCCCGCCTTCGCGCGCCTCCAGCGCCTTCCGCCGCCCCGCCGCGGTGAGCATCCCCGGCAGCGAGCGCAGCGCGAAGAGCGCCCGGACCACCGGCGAGCGCCCGAAGTCCAGCGCGCGCACCCGGCCCCACACCTGTTCCCGCCCGGCGCGGATGCGCGTCTCGTGCCGCTCGCGTACCTCCCACGCGGGCATCCAGCGGTCGATGAGCATGGGAGGGGACAGGGGACAGGGACAGGGACAGGGACAGGGGAATCGGATGATACCCCGCGGTGGATGTGAGGAGCGAGGCATCTCCATCCCCCCCACGCCACGAGAGCATCACCCGGATGCCGGACAGCAGTCCCGCAGGGACTTTGTGCTTTTGTTGCCCGCCAATTCATTGGCGGGTGGATTGGCGGAGCGCCTCAGTTCCCCGATCCTGCCCACCCGCCCCCCGCTCTGCCTCCGCCCGCCCGCCGCTTCGTTCGGCCGCCGGCGATCAGATCGCTCGGCGTGAGCGGCATCGCGGCCGCGCCCTCCTTCCAGTTCCACCAGAGCAGCTTCTCCGGCGCGTGCTCCGTCTCGCTGGCGAAGTAGACGGCGCAGCGCAGCACGTACAGCATGCACCGGTCGATGTGCATCCCCCGCTGCTGGCAGAGCCGGTCGTACAGCGCCTGCGGGTCGGCGCCGCGCAGGTCGTCCACGCGGCGCAGGCCCAGGTCCCACAGGTCCTCGGCAATCGACCTGCCCACGCCGGGGATGCGGCGGAAGTCCTTCAGGATGGCGGCTTTTTCGTCCTTCATCTTCCCCTCACAAACGTTTTGGGCGGCTCGCGCGTCTTAAAGGGTGCGCGGCGGTTGAAACCCGGCTGGGGGAGAGACCGTACGCCGATCTGGAGACGATGGGACCCGTCTCATGGTTTCCTAATCGGATCCGCGCAACAAGCCAGACGGACGGTCGGTACTGTAACGCGAGTCCGGCGACGATCGAGAATGCCGACCTTACCCCCACCTTTCGCATCTGCGTCCTCCGGGTGGGCACGGCTGAGACGGAGCAGGGAGACTCAAGGAGCAGGGTGAGACCGCATGGGCGAACGAGGCCCGTCCGACACCGTCGGGCGGGCCTCGCCGCTTTTCATCCCCCCGCCATCTCCTCCGGCGGAACCTCGGGGACGTCGCACGGCTTCTCGCGCCGCAGCAGCAGCCACCCCGCCACCGCCGCCCCGATCGACGCCGTGAAGATCCCCACCTTGGCGTCGGTCACCAGCCCCTCGCTGCCCGTGAACGCCAGGCCGCTGATGAACAGCGACATGGTGAACCCGATCCCGCCCAGCCAGCTCACCGCGTGCAGCGCCCGCCACTCGCACCCGCCGGGGAGCGCGGCCAGCTTCAGCCTCGTCGCCACCCACGAGAACAGCGTGATCCCCAGCGGCTTGCCGATCAGCAGCCCGAAGAGGACGCCCAGGGTGACCGGGCTGGTGAAGGCGTTGGCCAGCTCGCCCTTCAGCTCCACCCCCGCGTTGGCGAAGGCGAAGAGCGGGATGATGAAGAAGGCCACCCACGGCTGCAGCCCGTGCTCGATCCACTGCAGCGGCGCCTGCGCGGCCTCGGCGGTGTTCTCGAGCTCGATGATGGCGGCCTGCTGCGCGTGGTTGGTCAGGATGTCCGGCCCCTCGGGGCCCGCCTCGTCGAACCCCTTCAGGATCTGCCGCCCGCGCTCCAGGAACTCGCCGGTGTCGATGCGGGTGCGCGCGGGAATGGTCATCGCCACCAGCACCCCGGCCACCGTGGCGTGCACGCCCGACTTCAGGAAGCAGAGCCAGACGGCCAGCCCCAGCACCAGGTAGATGTACGGCCGGCGCGCGCCCAGCCGGTTGAACACCGCCAGGGCCACGATGAGCGCGAAGCCGAGGAGAAGCATGTTCATGTCGATGACCGCCGTGTAGAACACAGCGATCACCAGCACGGCGCCGATGTCGTCGGCGATGGCCAGCGCGGCCAGAAAGATCTTCAGCGGCGCGGGCGCGCGGTTCCCCAGCAGCGCCAGCACGCCCATGGCGAATGCGATGTCGGTTGCCATCGGGATCCCCCACCCGCTGGCCCCGCGGCCGCCCAGGTTCAGCAGGGTGAAGATGAGCGCGGGAACCACCATCCCCCCCAGCGCGCCGGCGATGGGAAGCGCGGCGCGGCGCATGGACGCCAGCTCGCCCACCAGCACCTCGCGCTTGATCTCCAGCCCCACCACGAAGAAGAACACGGCCATCAGGCCGTCGTTGATCCAGTGGTGCAGCGAGTACTCCAGCGCCTGCCCGCCGAAGCGCAGCGTGAGCGGCGTCTCGAAGAACCGGTGGTACGCCCCCGCCCACGGCGAGTTGGCCGCCACCAGCGCCGCGAGGGTGGAGACGATGAGCACCACCCCGCCCGACGACTCGGTGCGCGCGAAGCGCCCGAACGGCGAGAGGAAGCGCTCGATGGGCGTGGGCGGCGGCGGGGGGACGATCCGGGTCCGGTTCGCGCTCATGGGGCGAACATAATCGAATCCGGAGTCGCACGCGAATTGAGAGTAGATGCTGGTTCCGGCGCCATTCTGCTCGTGCTTCGGTCGAGCCGGAAACGACGAAAATCACGCGGAGACGCCGAGACGCAGAGAACTCCGTCCATGGGATGAGCTCTCTGCGTCTCCGCGGCTCCGCGCGAGGCCTTCCGTTCAGCTCGCCCGGATCTGCCGTATGATCGTGGGGTCGGTGATGCGGGTGTCGTCGGCCAGGAGGAAGGCCTTGCTCAGGATCACACTCAGCAGCGTGTCGCCCTCGAACGGGAGCGCGGGCGCGGCCACGCGGTTCTTCTGCGCGCGCGAGTCGGGGACGATGCAGAGGTAGCGGCTCCCCGGCTCCATCAGCACGTTCCCGCTCCCCAGGTGGATGCGGTAGGTGGCCAGCGTGCCGCGCACCTCCAGGAACCGGTCCTCCAGCCGCGCGACGGGGGCGATCTTCAGGCGCGGGAGAAGGCGCTCCAGCACCTCGCGGCGCGTCTCGGCGGTGGCGGAAAGGACGCCGAAGGCGAAGTCGCGCCAGTAGCGGCCCAGCCCCTCGCCGTCGCGCCACTGCGGGTCGGTGCCGATGCTGGAGACGCCGACGAACAGGTCCACGTCGCGCATCACCTCGCTGAGCACCAGCGGCGGCACCTGCTCCAGCGGCAGCGGCACGCCGTCGCGGAAGAAGCGCACCGAGTCGGTGGCCACGTACATCGCCACGCCGGAGTGCGCCATCATCGCCTCGCCCTCCACGCCCTCGATCCAGAACTCCGCCGTCAGCCCGGCGTGGCCGGGGATGCGCAGCGTGGGCCACATCCCCCCGTCGTACTCGCCCATCATCGCGCTCTGCCAGCCGCGCGACTTGGCCAGCGCCGCCATCTGGTGCTGCCGCAGCACGTGCGCGGCGAAGCGGTTGGAGTAGGTGAAGGTCTCCTCTTCCGCGGGCGTCAGCCGGTACGTTTCCCGGTGCGCCTGCTTGAACGGCTGCGTGACGGCGTGCCGGTCCAGCCACGCGCGCCACGCCCGCGCGTCCTCCGGCGCCGCCGCGACGGGATGCCAGAGCCCGGCCATCGTCCCATCTCCCAAACCTTCCAGCGGCCGGTCGTCCGCGTCCACCAGCGCGCCGCCCAGCCAGGCGCCCGGGCGGACCTCCCCGTCCGACTCGAAGCGCCAGATGATGCGCCGGGCGAGGAGCGCCATCAGCGGGTGATCGAGGTAGCGCTCGCGCCAGGCGGGGAAGGGCAGGGTGCGCTCCCACATGGGGATCGTCTCCAGCCGCGCGCGCTGGGCGGAGAAGGCCTGCTCCATCTCCGTGGCCGCCTTCTTCAGCGCCTTCAGCTCGTCCGCGTGCGACGACTTCAGCGCGGCGGGCGGGCTCTTCTGCGTCTTCCCGTCGCGCGTCCACGCCGTCTCCGCCTTTCCGCCGTCCAGCCGCACCTCCACCGTCCACCCGTCCAGATCGTCGCGGATCAGGCCGGGCTCCTCCATCCCGAAGGTGGAAACGGCCAGCTCCTCCAGATCGGCGGGCTGCATCCCGCGGCGGGCGGCGGCGGCCAGCAGCGTCTTCTCGATCAGCGCCTGCGCCTGCACGTAGCGGATCTTCGCGCGCAGCCGGCCGATCTGCTCCAGCGCCTCCATTCCCGGCATCTCGCCCAGCGCGGCCACGCAGGCGTTCACTACCTTGGCCGAGCGCTGGCCGACCATCGGAATCTTCCTGCCGCACGCCAGCGCCACGCCGCCCAGCACGCCCGCCGTCTCCGCGTCCGGATCGCCCGCGAGCGCCCACACCATCCCGCGCGCCAGGTCGCCCGCGCGGACGGGGAGCAGCGTGTCCGCGCCCGGCGCGATCGCGTCCAGCCACGCCGCGGCCTGGGTCCGGAACGCGTCCGCGCCGACGGTGGCGACGGCGGCGCGCGCCTGCTTCAGCCACTTCGGCGAGGCCTTGCTTCCGGCGGACTGCAGGAAGCGCAGGAGCGCCGTCCACCGCTCGCGCTCCGCCGGCTCCATCGCCTCGATGGCGGCCAGGACGCGCGTGGACCACGGATCGTCCTCCAGATACACCGCGTCGGCGCCGTGCAGGAGGACGAACAGGCGCTCGGCCATGGGGCGCGCTTCCGGCTCCGGGCTGGCGCGGAGCCGGTCGCAGAGCGGCTGGACCATGGGCCGCAGCACGCCGGCCGCGCCCTCCGCCGACCAGACGCGTTCGAGATGGGACAGCACGTGGCCGGAGCGCAGCATCAGCCACGGCCATCCGCGCGGCAGCGCGGCGACGGCCTCCAGCAGGTCGGCCATCCCCTCCGGCGTGAACTCCAGCGGGAGGGCGGTGACCACCTCCAGCAGGCTGTCCACGCAATTCCGCTCCCACGCCGAGTCCTGGCGCAGCAGGTACCACGCGACGCGGTGCATGGCCGCGACCGCCACGTCCGCGCGCTCGCCGGGCGTGGCCTGAAGGATGGGCTCGGCGCAGGCGAAGCCGCGGATGTCGGTGTACGCCGTCCAGCGCCAGTCGCGCTCGGCGATCTCCAGGACGAGCGCCTCCAAGCGGCGGTGCGCGGTGACGTACGGCCCCTCGCCGGGAAGCACGAAGGTGTCGCGCGGGCGTGGCTTCCGCCGCTCCGCCTCGAGGCGCGCGCGGATGGCCGCCTCCCTCCACTCCGCCGCCTCCAGCAGCTGCTCGGGGGTGAAGCCGGTCTGCATCATCATCCCCCCACCAGCGGCACCAGGCGCACGAAGGTGACGCCGGTGCCCAGCGCGATGCGGATCGGCTCGTCCAGCGTCTCCACCTGCCGGTCGCCCACCAGGACGAAGAAGCCGTTGGCGCGGAACGCGGCCAGCGCGGCGGCGCACTGCTTCCCGGCGTCCAGCTCGCGGGGCTCGCGCATGCGGTAGCCGTCGCGGGCGGCGGCGGCGCCGTCGGGCTGCACCAGGCCGGAGAAGGTGGCGCCGCGGGTGCGGTTGTACTCGCGCACCTCCTCGTGCACGCGCCGGGTGATCAGCTCGCGGACGGTGATCTCTTCGTCCAGAAAATCCAGCGTGCGCTCGCGGAGCACGTCGCCGGCGGCGGTTTCGTCGCGCAGCGTGAGAGTGGCGGGCATGGGAATCGGGAGAATGGTGCGGATGGGATGATTCGGAGCGGTGGATGAATGGTAGCGGCTCGCGCGGCGGGTGTCCATCGGGGATTCCTGGGGTTGAAAAGAACGGCATCACACGGAGGGAACGGAGGAAACGGAGGAGGTGGTCCCAAGCCGCATCCGGCACCACTCGATGACGTCATCCTGAGGCCGACCGCACCACAACCCCATGTCGCACAGTCATTTGCAGGCCGAAGGATCTATACCGTCCTCGCACGTGCGCCAGTGGTCTGCTCCGGATCTTCTCCCGTCCCCGATACTGAATCTGGAGGAAGAATCAGTGCATCTCGTCGAGTCACGTGCTGCCGCGGCTATGGATCCTTCGGCCTGCAACCAACTGTGCATACACTGGTTATGGTGTGACCGGCCTGAATAGAAAGTCAGTCCAGATTGTGTTGTTCTGGGCGCCCGACTTTCATCCTCTGTGGTCGCGCGCAGCGCAGTGTCCGACTCAGGATGACGTCAGGTGGGTGCGGCGCAGAAGCTGTGAACTCTCTATGTCCTCTGTGAGAAACTTCTGGAACTCGGGGAACGACCAAGCCCCGCCGGAGTGCATTTCCGGCAGGGCTTCGGGAGATGGATATGACGATGGTTTCAGAGCTTCAGCGTCGCCCCGAGGGAGACGCCGCCGCCCGTGGCCGGTGCCACGCTCACCGACGGCGATGCGGCGCGGGGCGATCCGTTGTCCACGCGCTCCCAGCGGGTGCGGCGGAACGACGGCCCGGCCATCACCCCCAGCAGCGCGCCGATCAACCCGCCGTCCACCGCCATCGCCACGCCGATCTTGCCGTCGCGGCCCGGCGTGCAGTCCACGGCGTCGGGCGCGCAGCGGACGTGCCCCGCGGCGATGCCGCCCAGCACGCCAAGCGCCGTTCCCGCCAGCAGCCCCGCGCCGCCGCCGCGCAGCATGGCCCGTCCGCGCGAGCCGCGCCCGGCGGAGCGGTGCAGCACGGTGATCTCCGAGCGCAGCACCGCGTCGCTGCGCCCCGGCGCGTCGATGAACAGCGTGTCGTCGGTGACGCGCGCCAGCGTGCCCGCGTAGCGCCCCGCGCTGGACCACACCCGCACGGTGTCGCCCGCCGCCAGCCCGCGCGCCGCGCCGCCGGACGGCAGCGTGGCCCGCGTGACCACCGGCTCGCCCGAGGCCGCGGCGCCCGTCGCCATCGCGGGCGCGATCACCGGCGTGGACGCGCGCGCGGTGTCGGACGCGGCCTGCGCGGCGGCGGTGCCCGCGCACACGCAGGCAAGGGCAAGGGAGAGCGGAATGCTGCGGCGGGCGGCGGGATTCACGGGGCGGCACCACGGTGGGGGATCCGGCGCGGGAGCGCGTGGTGCGCCCCGGCGAAGGTGAAATGCTGCCGCGCCCGCGCCCGTTCCGCAAGGGAAGCTGCAACGGGGAACGGTGGCAGCTGCTCAGCGGAAAGTTACTGCAGCCGCTTCACGTGGCGGACCTCTCCCGGCTTGACCTGGGAGACTGCCTCCCGCAGCGCCCCCGCGAGCGGATGTAGGTCTTCGAGCTTGGTGCCACCTGCAGAGATCACCACGCAGCCGAAGCTCCGGCCGGAAAGCCGTTGCTGATGCTCCATGTTGCGATCCGCGGTGATGAACACCTCGATCCCGGCGGCTTCCAACCTTCGGAGCAGCTCGCCGTTCAGGATGCCCGTCCATCCTTCCTGGGCGACCGTGGTGACGTGATGCCCGGGAAGCTCGCGGGCAAGCAGCCTTGGCAGCATCTCGTCCAGTAATACACGGCGGCCCGCTGTCACCTCCTCGCTCATGCGGCGTGCGGAAGCCGCGAGAGGAGGGCATGCGCCGCATCCTCCAGGAACTGGATTGCCTGTTCCCGCTTCACCGACGGGAAGTTGTCGAGGAATTCATCGAGCGTGTGGCCGCCCTCGATCCAGTCCAGCAGGTTACGAACGGGAACCCGGGTACCGATGAATACGGGCTCGCCACTGACGATTTCAGGGTGGCTGTGAACCACGGATGATTCGAGCATGTCGGACCTCCTCTCAGGGTTACATCGACGCAAGCTAACGCGAAAAGAAGATGCGGCACACCCTCGTTCACTTCCTTGAAGCTGGCGGGTCCATCGGTTCGTGCTCCGGCGTCAGCACGCCGAAGACGATTCGTACACGCGAGCGGCTCGTGGTGGACGAAAGCGATACCTCCCCCGATGCCCCGCGCGAGCTCGCGGGGGTGAGCAAGCGCTTTCCCTTCAGGTAAGCCCGTCGTCGCGCACCGGCGCCTCCGTGCCTGGCTCCGGCAGAAACGGTTGCGCAGGCTCCGCGTACTCGCGCGCGGCGGGGACGGACATGTCCGCTTTCCGCTCGTTCCACAGCGGCTCGCGCACGACGGTCGCCGCGTCCACCGCCGCCGCCCTGTCCAGGACGAAGACGTGGCGGAACCCCTCGCGGCCCAGCTCGCCGAGCCCGCCGTGCAGCTGCGCGTGCTGCTGCGAGACGACGTGCGGCGGCACCTGCCGGCCGGCGCGCCCGCGGTTGCGCTCGGCGCACACGTCCTCCGGCAGATCCAGCACGATGGCGACGGGGGTGACGTTGCACTCGCGGGCCAGCGCCAGCAGCGGCTCGCGCGCCGCCGGCCGCACGTTGGTCGCGTCGACCACGGTCAGCCGCCCGGCCAGCAGCCGGCGCCGGGCGACGAAGTGCAGCACGTCGAAGGCGTCCGCCGTGGCGGTCTGATCGTTCTCGTCGTCGCGCACCATCGCGCGGAAGAAGTCGCTGGACAGCACCTCCGTGGGCCGGAAGTGCTTCCGCGCGAAGGTGGACTTGCCGCACCCGGACACGCCCACCAGCACCACCAGCGAGATCCCGGGGATGCGGATGACGGGCGCCCGCCCGGCCTGCGGCTCGTCGTCTTCCCCGCTGCCCGGCGCCGCGGGCGGCACGGCGTTCTCGGTCATCGGAAGATGGATCCCGGTTGATGCGAATCGGTTCCGGCGCGGCTACGCATCCGTTTTCGCGGCCAGGCGCGGATGCCGGTCGCGCGCGTCCGGGCGCCGCGGGATGCGCGACAGCAGCGTGCAGTGCAGGTAGTAGCGCGCCATCATCCCCTCCGGCCAGTCCTCCCGCACGCGCGGACGGTCGATGTCGCGCAGGGTGCGGGCATCCGCGCTGTTCGTCTGCAGCTCCGGGTTCCGGCTGCGGATGCGGTCGGCCTCGCCGGCCGGGATGCGCACCGCGTTCTCCAGCACCACGCGGTCGATGCGCCAGGGGTAGATCATCGCCGGCATCCACTCGTCCGACGACCAGCCCGCCCGGTACGCGTCGGGATCGAGCTCCAGCGCCACCTCGCCCGCCACGCCCATGCCGGGCTGCAGCCACTCCGGCGCGAACCACACGAACCCCAGCAGCCCGAAGTCGAGCACGCACGTGTCCTCCTCGCGGTGCGTCACCCGCGCCTCGATGCGGTACACGTCGTCGCCCAGCGCCAGCGCGCGCGGGTGCTCCACTTCCGCGGCGGCGAGCGAGAGCGGCTCCACGCGCAGCGCGAAATCGATCTTCCGCCCGCGAGCCAGGGTGCCGTACGCGCCGTCGTCCACCAGCCACGGCTCGATGGCGGCGATCCAGTCGTTCCCCGGGTCGCGCGGCTCGGCGTCCGGCGGCGGACGCGACGTCCACCTGATCTGCGGCGGCGGGAGATGGTCCACCTCCGCGATCAGCTTCTCGGCCTCCGCCAGCACCGGGTCGAATCGCCGCGCCTTCCGCGCGGCGCCGTTCTTTCGTTTCACCATGCTTCTGGTTCACCCTGCGGGGCAGGGTCCCATGGTTGTAACTGCGATGCTGCGATTTCAGCCTGCCTTCGAAGCGGGCGATGAATGCCGCCGTCGTCCCCGGCGGCTGGGGATCGCATCGCCCGCCGCCGCGGCCCGCGCGCGCAGCGCCTCCGCGCGGGCATGGAAGTACGGCCGCGCGGACGCCGCCAGCCGGTCCGCGTCCTCCAGCGCGCCGGCTACGTCGCCGCTGCGAAGGCGGAAGCGGGCGCGGAAGAGCACCGTCCACTCCGTGCGCTCGCCCGCGGCCTCGGTGGCCTGGATCTGCCGCGTGGCCGCGTCCTCCGCCTCGTCCCACCGCTCCAGCCGCTCGGCCGCGCGCGACAGCAGCCCCCACGCCCGCGCGTTCAGCGGCTCCGCGGCGGCGACGCGGCGCGCCACCCTCGCCGCGTGCGCCGCGCGGCCCAGCCCGAGCAGCACGTCCGCCATCACCATCAGCGCCCGAGGCTCCCCCGGGCGCGCCCGCAGCACGCGCCGGATCACCGCCAGCGCGTCGGCGTCGCGCGACTGGAAGTGCAGCTCCCGCGCGAAGCGCATCCGGCACTCCCACGCCGGCTCGCCGCGCTCCACCTGTCCGGCCAGGTTCCCCAGCGCCTCGCTCATCTTCCACAGCAGGCGGTCGCCGTGCACCCGTCCACCGCGGCCGGTCGCGCGCGGGTCGTCCGCCAGCGCCCCGAACGGCAGCGCGATCCCGCCGTGCCGCGCCACCCACCGCTCGGTGAGCGCGATCTCCGCCGCGTACCGCTCGCGCAGGTAGGGGAGGACCACGCCCCGCGTCCATTCGTGCTGCATGGCCTCGGCGTAGCGCTCCACCGCGTCGCGGTCCTCCGCCAGCCAGCGCCCGCGCGCCACGCGCTCGGTGTGGTCGTGGTGATGCGCCACCTCGTGCGCCAGCACTGACAGCGCCTCCATCCGCAGCAGCGGCTCCCACACGGCGCGGAGCGGATGCGCGGGGTCGATCACGTAGGCGTACAGCTCGATCGCCGCCGCGTCCGGGCGGTAGCGCCCCAGGATCCGCCCGGACCAGGCGCCGGGGAAGCGCGAGTACGACCATCGCCCGGTGAACGGGTCCGGCTCCTCGCCGCCCGCGTCGCTCTGCGCCAGCTCGTCCTGCGCCTCGCGCCCCAGCCGCATCTCCACCCGCGCCAGCCCGTCCGTCACCCCGCGCGGCAGGCGGCGCAGCAGCTCGCGCACGTCGTCCTCGCCCGCGGGAAACCAGACGTGCGGCCCGCGATCGGTGGCGGCGATCGAGATCGAATCGAGCGCCGTGTGCCCCCGCTCGCGCGGGCGCCGGCCGGTGCGCGCGCCGAACTTCATCCCCCGTTTGCGGTCCAGCTCGCCCCGCGCTCGCTCGACCGCCTCGTCGCGCACCTCCTCGCGCGAGACGTCCTGCGCCTTCAGCCGCGCCAGCGAGGCGCGCGTCGTGTGGATGCTCCGCGCCACCGCTACGCCGCCTCCGCTCTGGTAGTCGTAATCATACGGATCTGGCAATCACCTGCGCTAAAACGTACAGAGTGACGCGAATTTAAGTCGTCCCCACGCCGCACGCGTCCAGGGAGGATGAAAGGAGATCGGCCGTGAGCGCCGATGCTGCGGAATGAGCGGATCAGCCTCGCGCAGTTTGCGAGGCTTCCCGTAGTTGTTGCTGCGACGCTGCGACTTGAGTCGCCGGTGAGGAGAGCCAGCTCGCGCGCTTTCTATTCAGGCCGGCCACACCGCCGTTGATCCCGCACGAGCGGTTGCAGGCCGAAGAATCTATAAGCGAGGTCGCACGTGCGCTGTCGGATTGCATGATCGATCCCCCAACCGGTATCAGAATGGTTCCTGGCCGATGTTCATCTCTACTCGCTGGTGCCTACGTCGCGTCGGGTCTCTCCTCGATTTACGGATGGGCGATGAAAGTCGGGGGAGATGGAGTTACGTTGTGTCGCCCGGCCAATCTCCGGCCGTTTCTCTCATCGCGCTCCTTGAAACGATCGAGCGGGGAGGATGAGCACGGTCCGCATCTCCACGCTTCGATCCCGATCCCCCCCGCCCCGCCGCCGATGCCGATGCGACGCCGTCTCCCGATCCTCCTTCGGCTGGCCGCCGTGCTGGCCGCGGCGCCGCTCGCCGCGCAGCCGGCCGCCTCGCGCGCCGCCGTGGACCGCGCGGCCCGCTCCATCACCGTGAGCGACGTGCGCGCACGCATCGCCTTCCTGGCGGGCGACGCGCTGAAGGGGCGCGACACGCCCAGCCCCGGCCTCACCGTGGCCGCCGAGTCCATCGCGGCGGTGTTCCGCGCCGCCGGTCTGCGCCCCGCGGGCGGCGCGGGCGGCTTCGTGCAGCAGTACCGGTTCCAGGGGCACCCCGTGGCCCCCGCCGCGCGGCGCCTGGGCTTCCGCGCGGCGGACGGCACGGCCGTCGAGTGGGCGTACGAGCGCGACTACTTCGCCTTCGGCGCGCTGCACCCGGCCGAGAGCGCCGAGGCCGTGTACGCCGGCGCCGCCGCCATGCACCTTCCGCCGCTCCCCGGGTCGGTGCGCGGCAAGGTGGTCATCTACTCCCTCCCCGGCACCCTCATCGAGGGCGTGGGGATGCTGAGCACCGCGCTCACCGCGGGGCTCTCGGCCGGCGCCGCGGGCGTGCTCCTGGTGGCCGACCCCGTGGCCGACGCCGACAGCATGGCCTGGTTCTCCCGGCAGATGGAAGCCTCGGGAGTGTACACGCCGGGGCCCGTTGGCGGGCTGCGCTACGACGCCGCCCGCGCGCTCTTCCGCGCCGCCGGGCTGGACCTGGACTCGCTCCGCGCCCGCCCCGCCGGCGAGCCCATCCCCCTCCGCGGCGTGCGGCTGACCATCGAGCAGCCCGCCGTGGCCGCGGAGGTCACCGCGCCCAATGTCGTCGCCATCCTCCCCGGCAGCGACCCCGCGCTCCGCGGCGAGTACGTGGTCATCAGCGCGCACTTCGACCACGTGGGAACCGGGCGGCCGGACGCGCACGGCGACTCCATCTTCAACGGCGCCGACGACAACGCCTCGGGCACCGTGGCGCTCCTCGAGGCGGCGCGGGCGTTCGCGCGGCTGCCGCGGACGCCGGCGCGCTCCATCCTCTTCCTGGCCGTCAGCGGCGAGGAGCGCGGGCTGAAGGGCTCCGCATACTGGGTGCAGCACCCCACCGTTCCCATCGCCCGCGTGGTCGCCGACCTGAACCTGGACATGGTGGGCCGCAACGCGCCCGACACCCTCTACCTCATGGGCCAGGAGTACAGCTCGCTCGGCCCGGCCGCCCACCGCGTGGCCGCCGCGCACCCGGAGCTCGGCTTCCGCGCGCTGCCGTCGCAGGCCGACCCGAAGCTGCAGTGGTTCAGCCGCAGCGACCACGTGGCGTTCATCATGGCCGGCGTCCCGGTCCTCTTCTTCACTACCCTGCCGCACCCCGACTACCACCGCCTGAGCGACGAGCCCTCGCACCTGGATGCCGAAAAGCTCACCCGCGTCTCGCGGATGCTCTTCTACGTGGCCCACGCGGTGGCCAGCGAGCGGGCGCGGCCGGCGTGGACGGCCTCGGGGCTGAACCGGGCGCGCGCCGCCATCAAGTAACGACGGCGGTTTGGGGCGTGTTTGGCGCCGAGGCGCCAAACCGGGCTGCGCGCGCGGTAGGGCACGGTACGACTGTGCCCAACCGCGCCGGGCCCC
Source organism: Longimicrobium sp. (assembly GCF_035474595.1). NCBI lineage: Bacteria > Pseudomonadati > Gemmatimonadota > Longimicrobiia > Longimicrobiales > Longimicrobiaceae > Longimicrobium > Longimicrobium sp. Next base: position 36,114 of record NZ_DATIND010000124.1, on the reverse strand, counting down.
CGGCGGATCCACCATTTCCCCATCTCCATCTCGACGAGCCGGCACCCGCGCCGCCGCCCCGCCGGGTTCCCGGCCCTCCGGGCGCGCATCCCTCACGCGATTCCCCGCACGCCCGCGTCTAGCCCGGCGTTTCACCCGCGGCCCGCGACGCGGCGAGAATGCTCTCCACGACCTCCGTCTTGGCGTTCGCGTAGTCGTTCATGTCCGGCCACTCGCGCGCGGCCAGCTCGCGCTTCACCGCCTCGTAGCGGCGCCGGTCCTCGTCGCTGGCGCGCAGGCGGTCGCGGAAGGCCAGGTAGCGCCCGATCTCGGCGCATCCCTCCGAGTAGACGTGGACGTGCACGTCCCGTTCGGGGGTCCGGAGCATCCGGTGCTCGTGCCAATCCGGCTCCCGCACCCGCAGGACGTACCCCGCCTCCCGCAGCGGGGAGAGATACGCGGACTCGTCCGCGGAATCGGGGACCACCACCAGGATGTCGACGACGGGCTTGGCGGCCAGCCCCGGCACCGACGTCGACCCGATGTGCTCGCTCCGCAGCGCGCGGCCGCCCAGCGCGCCGGCGATGATCCGGGCGTGCCGCTCGAACACCGCCGGCCATCCCGGATCGTACTCGGCGATCCGGATCTCGCGTTGCTCGGCCCCGCCGATCAGGCCGGTCTCCAGCGGCTCGTCCGCCATCTAGCTCCAAGCTCCAGTAGAGGACACCCAGGCCGGGCGGTAAGGTCAATCCTTGTACGGATCGATCTCCCCCGCGCCGGCCATGACCACCACCAGCGGCTGCAGCACGTGCAGCACCTCGATGGTGGGCCCCTGCGCCTCCAGCACCCTGTTCAGGCGCCGGTACACCTGCGGCGCCTCGTCCAGCCCGCCGCCGCGCAGGATCACCCCCTTCTTCCCCAGCCACTCCTCCACCATCCGCGGCTGGATCTTGCCGTGGCTCTTCACCATCCCGCGGCGGGTGCGCTTGCCGGCGGCCTCGGTGCGGCTCATCACCCGGCCGGCGCCGTGCACGGTGCTGAACAGCGCCTCCCGCTGCGTGCGAGCCACCTCGCTCCCCGGGTCGGCGGTGGCGCCGCGCACGATCACCGCGTCGTCGCCCATCGACCCGCCGATGAAGCCCAGCTGCCCGGGGAACGCGGGCGTGGCGCCCTTGCGGACCACCACGTACTCCACCGGCTCGCCCTCGGGCCCCACGTGCATCTCGCGCCAGGCGAAGTTGTGGTGGTTGTGCACCAGCTCCACCTCGGTGCCGCCCAGCAGCTCCACCACCTTGCGCGCCACCCACTCGCGCCCGGCGTAGGCGTAGCGCCCGGCCAGTTCCATCAGGTGCCAGTAGTCGTGCCCCACGGGCTGGCGTACGTCCAGCAGCACCTCCTTCTCCCTGCCGCGCTCGCCCCAGGCGCCGCCCTGCGACAGCGACAGGAAGTCGCTCGCCACCGTGTGCCCGAAGCCGCGGCTGCCGAAGTGCACGCCCACCCACACCGCGCCGTTCTCGTCGGCGAACACGTCCACGTAGTGGTTGCCGCTCCCCACGGTGCCCAGCTGGCGCCGCGCCTTGTCGCGCAGCGTGTCGCGGTAGCCGCCGGTGTTGGGGATGGCGTACCACGCCGGGTCGTTGAACAGCGGATCGTCCACCGGCGCATCGTCGGCATCGTTCCTCCGCCCCAGCCCGAACGAGATGGTGTTCGCCACCTCGTCGGCCACGCGGTTCGCGCGCCGGTCGCTGATCAACCGGTGCGGGTTGCGCCGGATCTCGTCCAACGCCAGGTCCTTGGTGAGGTCTTGGACACGTAAGTCTGTGCGAATGGCGCAGTTGCCGCACCCGACGTCGAACCCAACGCCCACGACCGACACGTGATCACGATACGCCGTGACGCCACCGATAGGCATCGTGAAGCCAACGTGCCCGTCCGCCATAAGCGCGGCACGCTCCGCGCGGCTCGCCACGTCGTGGAACTGGCGCAGCGTGTTCTCCTGGTGCTCTCCGAAGATCTTCATCGTGCTCACACCCAATCTCATCCATACGGGACAACAGCTTCGATTTCCGACTCCACGATGGGCGGATCCCACCGCGAATTTCCTCCGGGCATGAATTGCCTCAAGAAAGTGAGCATCTCTCCGGGCCGGAAGTGGTCAATTACTTGTTTTGTAGAGCGAAAGGCTGCATTCCACACCACGTCAGCCACTCGTCCGAAGTCACGTAACCCACGAATCGGAACAGAACGGGCGATGTCGTTCCTGATTGAAATGTGGTCCTGCACCCATGTACCATGCACTGCATTGGAGTCTAATCTGTAGAATATCTCGTACTCAGATTCGTATCCCAATCGCTTCGCCAGATTCCGGTGGTCATTGGGGCCGCCAAACAGTTGAAACCACTTCAAGCCGGCTAGCTTCTTCTGTCGATCGATTTCTGCGTTTACAAACTGGAAATCCGGTACTTCCCTGATTCGCTGTCGTATTTCCGCTATGTTCTGCCTCGCTCCTGCGATTTCCTCCTCGGAGATCGCGAGAATTCTTTCCTTGTCAAACACATTCGCCGCGCTGATCACAGACTTCAACTCGTCGTTCGAAGCTGTTCCCGGAATAAAGCGTTCGGGTTCGGCGATGCGCTTGCGAAGGTCCAGCACATAGAACTGGCACGCGCGGCGATGAACATCTGCGTTCAACATCCACTCCAAATTCCAACTCGCCTCCAGCAGAGCTCTTGCTTGCAATCGGGCACCGTAAACCTGGCCCGAGCGGAGCAGTAGCTCAGCCGCGTCCATTAGCGCCACGTTCCGGTGATACAGAACGCCGACCCCAACCACGCGGTCGGTATCGCCGACACCCATGCTGTGAATGCGGATCTCGAGGTTCGTAGCGAAATCGATCAGCTCACGAAGGACATCGAGACTCGCACCGAAGTAGCGTTCGACGTCCTTCGCTGATTGCGCCGCATCCAGTACGAGTGGATGAGCCTGCAGTCTCATCAGGGCCACCTATCATCACCAGTTCTCGTCGTCGTCCCAGCGGCGGTCGGCGCGCTCCTCCTTGTTGCGCGCGTACACGAACGCCCGCAGCCGCGAGCGCTGTGCCTCGGTGCTCTCGTGGATGCTCTCCACGCGGGCGGTGCGCAGCCACACCCGCCGGCCGTGCAGGTCCACGAACTTGGTCCAGCGCGGCCGCCAGGCGCGTTCCAGCAGGGCACCCACCCGCACCGCCGTCTCCGCCGAGACGTAGTACGTGTCGCAGCGGGACTCGATCGTCCAGAAGTCGCCGAACTTCGGCTCCTCCCGCGGATCCTCCTGCTTCGCCTTGTTCCTCGTGTCCATGGTTCGCGTTTCGGTTGATGGGCGCGCGGACCGAACGATATCGGCCCGCGCGCCCGGTCACGGTTTCCGGGTCTTCATCTCCATTCCGTTCGGACGCTTCCGCCGGGGGGCGGGCGCGGCCGGGAGCTCCCGGACCGCGCCGCCTACCGCGCGAAATCGGCGATCAGCGCCGGCGTGGCCGCGTCGAACCCGGCCACGTCCAGCATCCCCGCGTCGTCCGGGTCCGCGATGGTGAACCCGTTCGACGCCATCGCCACGACCACCAGCTTCGCGGCGATCCCGGTGGCCTCGCGGTACTGCCGCAGGGCCTGCGCGGGGTGGACGTCCCCGGCCCAGGTCTCGTTGTCGGTGTAGACCACGAACAGGTCCACCGGCCACTTGCGGGTGCGCGCCTCCAGCATCGGCAGCGCGCAGTCCGTCCCGCCGAACGGCAGCCCGCTGGTCTTCGCCACCACGTCGTCCAGCCGCTCGCGCGGCGAGACGGCCAGCGTGCTTAGCCCCGTGGGGAACCCCGCGTGCATGCTGCGGCGCGTCCCCGCGGTGAAGGCGGTGAAGAAGTGCCGCGGCTCGGTGGCCGCCGTCACCAGCGCCATGGCCGCCGCCGCCTCGCGGCAGCTCACGAAGTCCAGCCCGTGCACGGGGGCCATCATCGACCCCGACACGTCCAGCGCCAGCATCGTGCGCCGCCCGCTCGGCTCCACCGCCCCGAAGGCCAGGTAGAAGGCCGCATCCAGCGCGTCCACCACCCGGGCCACCGGCTGCCACGAGTGCTGGCCGCGCACCCCGCGCCCGGCCGCGTAGGTGCGCAGCGCGGCCAGCACCTGCACCGGGTGCACGCGCGCCCGCTTCAGCGCGCCCGCGTCGGCGATGCGCGCCGCCACCCGCGCGGCCGCGTCGCTCCCCGGCGCCAGCACGCCCACCCGGGTGAGCGTGGCCAGGTTCCGCACCAGCGCGGTGAGCGGCATCTCCTCCAGGAGCGCCTCCCACACCGCCGGGTGGGTGAGCAGCTGCGAGGGCAGCATCTCGCGGGTGAGCCGGTGCTCGCGCACCAGCGCCGCCGCGCGGGCCGGCGCCATCTCCGCATCCGCGTGCAGCTCGGCCACCGCGCGCACCAGCCGCACGGCCTCGGTGTCCGGCGCCTCGCCCACCTCGCCGGTCACGGCTCGGCGGAGCAGGGCCCGCTGCTCGTCGCTCTCCGGCCGCGGGTGGGCCAGCCGGAGCGCGTCGCGGTGGCTCCAGCCGTCGCGCTGCGGGTACTTCAGGAGCTGGTAGGCCAGATCACGGGGCGGCCGGGCCGTGTACCAGCGCCCCACCGCGCGCCGCACGCCGCGCCCCCACCCGCGGAACGCCTGCACGTAGCGCAGCCAGTGCAGCAGGTGCGTTCCCGTGCGCGCCACCCGCGGCAGCGCCTGGAGCGCGGCGGCGCGCGTGGCCTCGTCGCCCATCCCGGCCGCCATGGCCAGCACGAACAGCGCGGGGTCGTTCTTCGGCGCGCGCCCGGCCTCGCTCACCTCCACGGCGCGCCGCACCACGCGGGCGCCATCCTCGCCGATGCACTCGGCCACCGAGCGGGCGTTCTCCACGGTGAGCTCGCGCTCGCCCACGTAGAAGGTCCCGCCGTCGCTCCCCAGCACCAGGAAGCGGTCCAGCCGCGCCCACTTGTCGAGCGCCCACGCGAACCCGCCCGCCGAGTTGGGCACCTGCGCGGTCCCGGGGATCGGCGCGCCCTGCGGCGTCGCGAGCGCCCGCAGGCGAGTCGCGAAGTGCTTCGTGAAGTCCATCATGTCACTCGCCTCCTTTCCGGCGAGAAGGGGTTGATAATCGCCCCGGCTGGGGCACCGCGGACGAGCGTCCCGGCGGAACGCCGTGCCGGCTTTCCCGAAACACGGTCCCATCGTTAACCCGCGCGGTTCGGCCCGCGGCGCCAGGGCCGGGGGAGTGTGGACGGAACCGGATGATGAGTCGCCCCCGGACCGCCCCGGCGAAGGGGCGCTTCGTTGACAGCAAAGGATACGATCACCCGGAAGCCGCGACCCGGCCCCGCCCAAGTCCTGATCCACCAGAGACATTCATCAGCGCCGCGGATGAGGTCCGTGCTGCCCGCATTCGTTTGCAGCGATAACCGGGCAGCGCCGACCCGCGGCACTCACGCACTTCCGCACTCACGCACTTCCGCACTGTCGTCCTGCCTCACCGCCGCACGCGGACGAAAAGTCGCATCGGCCCCGGGGTCGCATGTTCCCGGGTAAGGGTGCGATAACCGATCGCGTGCGGCCCGCGCGCGACGGTGCGGCAGATTCCTTCATGGAACTGGCGGGATTCGAACCCGCGGCCTCTCGAGTAAGATTCGATAACCCTCGTCCGTCGGCCCGGCATCGCGGCCGGACAAGTGGTTGGCGAGGAAGCGCTCTACCGCTGAGCTACAGTCCCATCCTCCGTCCCGATCTTCTTTCTCCGTCACGACGAGCACTGGAATCGGAGGATTGATGGTTCTCCTCCGTGCCTTCTGCGCCCTCCGTGAGAGCCCGTCCCGACCTGATCCAGCCTGTCGCCACGATGCCGCGGCCGCAGTCCCGCAGGGACTTTGTGCTGTTGTTGCCGCGAATTCATTCGCCCGGCCGAACCCCAAAGCCTGATCCGCGCGGGGGTGGAAGCCCGGCGGGACTCGAACCCGCGGCCCCCGGATTAGCGATGATCCTCCCACGTCGGCCCGCGTTGCGGCGGACGAGGAGGCGGGGAGGAAACCTCCGGCGCTCTGGCCGCTGAGCTACGGGCTTCCACACCACGCGCGGACGAGGGGCGGCCGGTGGGACTCGAACCCACTCCCCCGGATTCACGGCCCGGTACTCTCGCCGGTTGAGCTACGGCCGCCATCACCTCGTCTGTCCTGCGCTCCGGCGTGGGCCGGCGGAAGCGCTCCGCCTTCGGCGCGGGTGGTCGCGTTTGCACCCGAACCTGGGGCGTCACGCCCCGCCGGCCCGCCCGCCGGTCAACCGATCTTCATCTCCATCCACTCCTCCTGCCGGTGTGGGCGCGGACCGGAACGAGAATCGCCCCGCCCGCAGGGTTCTGCGCGGGCGGGGCGATGGATGATCGCTCCCGTGGACGGGCGATGCAGGGCGCGCGCTGGCGCCTACATCCCGGTCCTCCCGCGCTGGTTGCTGCTCTTGCCGATCGCGTCCAGGGCGGCATTCGCCGCCGACGGGCGCACGTATCCTCCGATGCGATGGATGCACGTCTCCCGCTGCGCGCCGGGCTTCGTGCCGGCGTGCGGGGCGTTGCGATCGGGTCGGGCGAAGCGTGCGTGCGTCATCTCGCTGCGTTCGGTGGTGCCGGTCCTGAAATCCACGAAAACGAAAAGTCGCGCCTCCGATGTCTCGCCGTGCAGCCGTGCTGCGGGCGCGGCCGTCCTCCCGCGCTTGGCGGGGCGGAACTGCCGAACGATCATCGGGACGCGACTCCCAAGGGCGCCAACTCTAAACGAGCCCGGGAACGGTGTCAACCCCCCATCTGGCCGCGTTGGACAAAGCAGGCCGCGCCGCATTTCCTCCCTCGTGCTGCAAACCTCTGGGAGATGCGAGGATGGAGATGTTTCGCCAGCTAACTGGAGGCGTTCTGCCTGCGTGAATCGAGCGGAGAATGGCAAGGCAGCGAGTCCGCGAAGGCGGACTTCGGGCCGTTGTTGCCGCGATTTCAATCGCCCTTCCACGTTCAATACCGCGTCTCGATCCCGTGCACCACGCGGTACGTGTCGCGGGCGATGAGCAGCTCCTCGTCCGTCGGAATCACCCACACCTCGGGCTGCGACCCTTCCGCGCTGATGCGCCCCTCGCGCCCGCCGGCGGTCGCCTCGTTCGCGGCGGGGTCCAGGCGCACGCCGGCGAACTCCAGCCCCTCGCACACCTTCGCGCGGATGCGGGCCGCGTTCTCGCCCACGCCGCCGGCGAAGCAGATGGCGTCGGCGCCGCCCAGCGCGGCCAGGTACGCGCCCACGTACTTGCGCGCGCGGTAGCAGAACAGCTCGATGGCCAGCCGCGCGCGGCGGTCGTCGTGCTCGTCGGCCTCGGCCATCAGCTCGCGCATGTCGTTGGTCAGCCCGCTGATGCCCAGCAGGCCGCTCTGCTTGTTCAGCAGCAGCTCCACGTCGTGCAGCGACAATCCCTCCTTCTGCCCCACGTAGTCCAGCACCGCCGGGTCCACGTCGCCCGAGCGCGTGCCCATCACCAGCCCCTCCAGCGGGGTGAAGCCCATCGACGTGTCCACCGAGTCGCCGTCGCGGATGGCGCACGCCGAGCAGCCGTTCCCCAGGTGCAGCGTGATGAGGCGCGACCCTTCGCGCGGGCGGCCGGTGAGCTGGCGCCAGCGGTAGCTCACGTAGCGGTGGCTGGTGCCGTGGAAGCCGTAGCGGCGCACCCGGTGGCGCCGGTAGAGCGAGTAGGGGATGGCGTAGAGGAAGGCCTGCTCGGGGAGCGTGTGGTGGAACGCGGTGTCGAACACCGCCACCTGCGGCACGCCGGGGCCGAGGACCGCGCGCACCGCCTGGATCCCCTTGAGGTTCGCGGGGTTGTGCAGCGGCGCCAGCTCGATGGTGTCGTCGATGCCGCGCAGCACCGCGTCGTCGATCAGCACGGAGCGGACGAAGCGCTCGGCGCCGTGCACCACGCGGTGCCCCGCCGCCCCGATCTCCGCCACCGAGGCGATGGGAACGCCGGACTCCTGGTTCGTGATCCACTCCAGCAGGTGGTCCACGGCGGCGCGGTGGTCGCGCATGGGCGCGCTCCCCGTGCGCGGCTCGCCCTCGCCCGCGCGGTACGACCACACCGCCTCGCCGCCGATGCGCTCGATCTGCCCGCGCGCCAGCCTGCGGTCGGCGTTGCCGGCGAAGCGGTGCTCGTCGGTGTCGATGAGCTGGAACTTGAGCGTCGACGATCCGACGTTGAGGACGAGGATGTTCACGGATACGAAGCCGGGCTGCTGCTCTGGTTGGCGGATCGGGATTCCGCGTCAGAGTAGCAGGCCGGGTGCGCGCGGGCCAGCGGCACCAGCTCACGGCTCGATCCCCGGCGACACGTCGACGAGTGAATGGATATCATCGAATTGCTTCACAAGACGCTTGATCTCGAACTGCGGGATTCGCATAGTGGTGATGCGAATTCCTCCTCGACCTACCCAGCCATTCAACCTCGTCCTTTTGGAGATTTTCCTCGGTCCGTTCGGACGCCGGGAAATCGATCGACGGCTGACCCTCCAATCCGAATGCAGGTTCCCGTTTCCACACCGTACCCTCGCACCGGAGCAACAGCATGCCGTTCATGGGAGTGATGTCCATCGACGACCAGGTCGCGATCACTTTCCACGCCGATCCGGCCAACGGGGGAAGCAGCGCGCTGGCTACCGGATACGTCCCGGACGGCTCGCATCTGCCGCCGCCGACGCAGTTCGACATGGTGGCCCCGGGTGGCGTGCAGACCCAGCACACCCGGGTTCAGGCTGCACTGAGCCTGAAGATCACCGTCGACGCTCCCGTCGACGGTGGCGGTCAGCTCCAGGTGTTCGTGAACGACACCCTGCGCGATCAGGGACAGGTGGGCGACACCATCTGGACCTACGCGATCGTATGATGACGACGCGCACACACCGAGCGGTGCGGGTCTCGCTCCCCGCTCTGATCGCGGGCACGCTGGCGGTGGGCGCGCTCGCGCGGCCCGTCGTCGCGGATGCGCAGACACGCGACATCCTCTGCATCCAGCGTTACAACGCGGTGGCCGGAAAAACGGTCTTCGATCCCACGAACGCCGCTCAGGCGGCGAAAGGGTGCCAGCTCGTTGCCGTCGCCCTGACGGCGGACTGGGGCGCGCGCGACCTGTTCGGCAGCGCCGTGAGCCCGCGCGACGTGTCTGCCACGCGCGACCAGACGACCGCGTCACCCGGTGAGCGCACCGCGGCCATCGAGCCGGTGGAGGCCGCGGGCGGCTCGGTGGCGGCCGTCGGCACGCAGAAGGGGGCGGGCGCGGTGGCGGCCATCGCCATCAACCCGTCGCTGTTCTTCGTCGATCCCGCCAACGTCGAGGAGGTGTCGAAGTGGAGCCGCTTCTCCGACGTGACCGTTCTGGTTCCTGCAAGCAACCTCAACGGGAGCAACGAGGACGATGCCACGGACGGGGTGGATTACATCGGCATCCGCTGGGGCCTGAACATCAACGGATTCAGGCAGGGAACCGAGGTATACCGGAAGGCCGTGGCCGCCTACAACCAGTTCCTGGCCGCGAGCGGGGTGTCCACCAGGCGCGTGCGTGACCTGCTGCTCGCGCTTCCGTCCGACGACGGGGTGGAGAGCTGCATCCGTGCGCTCTCGACGGCGCAGACGCTGGATGACGATGCGGTGTCGTCCATCACCCAGGTCTGCGGGGGTCCTCCGATCCCGATCGACCCGTCCAGCATCACCGGCCTGCAGGATGCCATCCGTCAGGCGCGGATCCAGGCGGATGCCAGGTATTTCGGCCTCGATCTTCGCGCGGACTTCGGCGACCTGACCCTCGCGGGGGTCGATACGCTCTCGGGAACCTCGCTGTTCGGAGGGATCGGCTGGGGCCGGCGCTCGGTGGGCTCGGGCAACGCCTCCACCGGGATTCGGGCGAACGCCGGCGTGCGGTACTGGAATCTGAAGGATTCCACGCAAAGCAATGTGGCCGTCGAAGGCGGCCTCGCGTTCGAAGCGATCCGGTTCTACAACTTCCAGCGACTCAGCATGGTGGGCGGACTGGACTTTCAGTGGCGTACGAGCAATTCCACGTCCGACGACGACACATCGATCGAGTTGCGGGGCTCGGTAAACGTGCCGGTTTTTCCAACTGCGAGCGTCTCCCTCAACCTGGCGGCTCCGCTGGTGGGAGCGCGGCGCGCTCCCGTGCTCAGCATCAAGGCCAACTGGCGCCTGCTCCGGTCGCGAACGTTCTGATCCCACGCGGGACCGGGCGGGCATCCGCTGCTCGCCGCATCCCACGGCAACTTTAGAACGCCGCAAAACAACGACGCCCACTCCTCTTTGCAAGGGAGTGGGCGTCGTTCGTATCGGACGTGGATGGAGGTAAGCGCCGACGACACTCCGGGCTACGAGGAGGCCTCCGCCAGTTCCATCCCCCGCTCGGCGAACACCGCCGCTAGGCGGCGGGAGACGAAGGTGCTCCAGTAGCCGTTGGCCACCAGGCCGCGCTCGGTCTGGAAGCGCTTCAGCGCGGCCCCGCTGCGGGGGCCCCACTGCCCGTCCACCCCCGTCGGGCCCAGGTCGTAGCCCAGCTCGGCGAGCGCCGTCTGCCGCTGCGTGACCGTGCAGGTGGGCGTCCACACGTCGTCGATGGCGCGGTCGGGGTAGATGCCGCGCAGCACGCGGGCAAACGGAAATCCGCTCACGTCCACCTTGTAGCCGGGGCACAGGTCGTGGTGGCCGTGGTGGTCGTCCGGCCCGATGTGCGGCCAGCGCTCCACGATCTCGCGGCCGATGGAGATCATCATCGCCACCTGCTCGCCGGTCCACGGCTGCACGCGGATGGGCTTGCCGTCGGGCGTGGCGGTCTCGATCCAGTCGTCGCCCACCATGTCGTCGGCCGTGGCGTAGCCGATGTTCACCGTCTCCACGCCGATGGTGGAGCGCGAGCCCTTGTAGTCGGGCGACCCCAGCGGGCGCCCGTCCCAGCGCAGCGTCTGGTTCAGCCCCGCGTGCCACGAGCGGTTCTCCAGCGTCACGTAGCGGTCCACGCCCTCGTCGTAGCCGCGCCCGATGCCGTAGTGCGCGCTCGCCTCGCCCCTGCGCTCCGCGTTGCGCCCGCCCAGCAGCCGCCGGCAGAGCTCCAGGTCCCACGTGACCGTCCAGTGCCAGGTCACGCCCAGCGGGCGGCCGCCGATGGACTCGGGCCAGCCGGCGCTCACCGCCTGCCCGTCTTCCAGCGGGATGAGTGCGCTCTCGTCGATGCGGAACGGCAGGTCGGCCATGGCAACGGAAAGGCCGCCCGGGGCGGCCGCTTGGGTCGGGGTCATGCTGCTGTGCTGCGCGGGTGGTGCCGGTGAGCCGGGCGGAGGCGGGGTCCGGGCGGCGGGCTGGCGAAAGATGCTCGTGCCGGCGGGGCGCGTCAACGCTCACCCCGTGCGAGTTTTCACCTGTTTCCGCCGCGCGCCAGACGTTCCGCCGCGCCACCAGTCTGGCTGGATCTCACGCGGAGGCGCGGAGGCGTGCTGGTCAGGCGTCGTCCGGATGGCGGGGGAGGGCAGGGGAAAGGAGATGGAGATCGGGGACGCGGCGCGACGCTCTTCGCAGGCGCGCGGCGGCCCGGGCGAACACGGCGGCGGAGAGGGCGAGGACGAGCGCCGCGGGAAGGGCGACGCGCGGATGCGTGGCCGGCTCGAAGTCGGGGAAGGTGCCGCCGAACGCCAGCACGCCCACGTTCCACGCGAAGTGCAGCAGCATCCCCGCCCAGATGGAGCGCGTGACCCACGCCGTGTATCCCAGCGCCACGCCACCGATCACCCGGATCGGCACGCCGCCGGGGTCGAAGTGCGCCAGCGCGAACAGCACCGCGGTGACGCCGATGGCCCACGCGGGCCCAAAGCGGCGCTCCAATGGGCGCTGGATCCATCCGCGGAAGGCGAACTCCTCGGTCAGCGGCGCCAGCCCGGCGATCAGCATCACCAGCACCAGCGTGCCGCCGGGGCGGTCGCCGTACTCCAGGATCTGGCGCGGCAGCGGCCGGTCGTGCGCGAGGTGGAGCGAGGTGAGCAGCATCCACATCGCCAGGGCGCCGGCCGACATCACGGGCGCCAGCACCGCCAGCCACGGCCACGCGCCGCGCGGAACGGGGCGGACGCGCGCGGTGGCCCGGGCGCGGGCGGTGGTCCACCCCTGCGGCGCGGCGTGGCACCACAGGAACATCACCGCGACCGCGGTCAGCCAGAACATCGCCAGGCGCGGCGGTATCACCAGGAACGCCGTGGCGCCCACCTGCCACAGGAAGAACAGCAGCGCCGCCACCGCCACATCCCGCAACGAGATCAGGACGATGCGGGGGGTGATGCGGCGAGCTTCGGGACGATTCAAAACGGAGATTCGGGACCGGGCATCGGACGATGGAAATCGAGCGGAAAGATAACGGCCCGGAGCAATGAAGGCGCCTCCCGGATTGAATGGAAGCGCCTCCTGGATCAAAGACGGCTGAAGCCGCAGCGCCGCGGCATCAACGACGAGAAGCCTGCCGCGCAGGCCGGTATTCGCGTGCGGAAATCGGCCCGCGCCGTGAGTTCTGCTGTTGAAGCCTCGCGCAGTTTGCGAGGCTTTCCGTGGTTGTTACCGCGACTTCTTCAGTCGCCTTTATGAGAGCGGCGATCTCCACCGAGACGTTCGCCGCCGTCCTAGATCCTCGCGCCCAGCAGCTGCTGCAGCCGGTCGCGCCGCGCGCGGCTGAGGCGCAATTCGCTGCCGTCGCGCATGATCACCACGTACTCGCCGTGGAAGAGCGGCTGCAGCTCCTTCACGCTGGCCAGGTTCACGATGGTCGACCGGTGGATGCGGAAGAAGCGGCGCGGGTCCAGCCGCTTCTCCAGGTCGGCGATGGGCTCGCGCAGCACGTGCACCGCGCCGCCCGCGTGGATGCGCACCACGTAGTCCGCCGCCTCGATCCAGTCCACCGTCTGCACGTCCAGAAGCGTCACGCGGCTGTTCTTCTTCACCACGATCCGCTCGGCGAACCGCGGCGCGTCGGCCGTCTCCGCCACGGCGGACGGCGAAATCGTCGTTGCCGGGAGATGCGGGGCAGGGGAGTCCGGCGACAGCATCCGCGCCAGCCGCGACGCCAGCTCGCGCACCCGCCCGTCGCCGATGCGGGCGCGGGCGCGGGCCAGCGCGCGGGCAAAGCGCTCGTCGTCGAACGGCTTCAGCAGGTAGTCGGCGGCCTCGGCGTCGAAGGCGCGGACGGCGTGCTCGTCGAAGGCGGTGACGAAGATCACGGCGGGCGTGCGCTCCGGCCCCAGCGCGTTCAGCACCTCGAAGCCGTCCATCTCCGGCATCTGCACGTCCAGGAAAACCAGGTCGGGCTGTGTCGCCGCGATCGCGTCCAGCGCCTCGGCGCCGTTCCCCGCCTCGGCCACGACCTCCACGCCGGCCTCCGGCTGCAGCAGCACGCGCAGGGTGCGGCGCGCCAGCGGCTCGTCGTCCACGATCACCACGCGGACGGGCGCCTGCGGCTCAGGCATCGGCGGTCGCGAGGCGCAGCGGAATCTCGACCAGCGCCACGGCGCCGCCATCTTCCCCCGCCGCCAGCACGAAGCGGTGGCGGGCGCCGTACAGGTGCGCCAGCCGCTCGCGCGTGTTGGCCAGGCCCACGCCGCGGCGGCCGTTCGCCTTCGGGCCCGGGCCGTCGTCGGTCACGCGCAGGCGCAGCATCCCGCCGGCGTGCGTCACCTCCATGTGCACCAGGCCGGCGGCGGCGCGCGCCTCAACGCCGTGGCGGATGGCGTTCTCCACCAGCGGCTGCAAGATCAGGTTGGGCACCAGCGCGTCCAGCGGCGCATCCGCGGCCACGTCGATCACCACGCGCAGCCGGTCCTCGAAGCGGATCCCCTCCACCTCCAGGTAGCGCCGCGCGAAGTCCAGCTCCTCGCGCAGTGGCACCTCCTGCGCGTCGCGGTTGCGCAGCGCGATGCGCAGCAGGTCGCTCAATCCCACGAGCATCCGGATCGCCGCCTGGTCCTCCTTCACGCGGATGAGCGAGGCGACGGCGTGCAGGGTGTTGAACAGGAAGTGGGGATGGATCTGCATCTCCAGCGCCTGCAGCCGCGCCTTCAGCAGCTCGCTCTCCAGCGCCGCCTCGCGCTCGCGCTTCTCGGCCAGCGCGCGGTTGTACTGAACCGCGTGGGCGATGCCGACCACCGCGGCGTAGCTGAACACGTTGATGAACAGCTTGGCGAAGAAGCGCTCGGCCAGCGTGCCGCGGTAGCCGCCCAGCAGCGGCCCGAACACCACGTCGCCGCCCAGGTCCAGCACCGCGAAGCCGAGCGCGAACGCCGCGTGCAGCCCCAGGTTTCGCACGCGGATGCCGCGCTCCAGCGGGAAGCGCGCGGCCAGCCAGAACATCGGCGGGGTGAACGCCGCCCACAGCCACACGCTCTCCAGGTTCCACGCCACGTAGCGCAACCCGGGGAACGGCTGCCCGCCGAAGAGCGCGGCCAGGTAGCTCTGCGTGAGCCCGAACGCGCCCACCAGCGTCCACGCCGCGAACATCAGCCCCACCTCGGCCCAGCGCACCGCGAAGCGCGGCCGGGCGGCGGCATCCGCGCGCGCGGTCGTGGCGCAGTCGGGCGTCCCGGCGAGGGCAAGGCTCATCGAAAACAGCTTCGGGAGATGGGGATACGGCTGCGAACCGGGAACGGTAACCATCCTCCGATCGGGTGGTCAACCGACGTGCAGCCAGATGCCGGATGCGTGCAGCGAAATGGAGATTGCCGATCTCACGAGAGCAAAAGAGGTCGCGGAGAACCTGGGATCCGTCCTCCGCGACCTCGGTGCGAGACCTCTGGATTCAGGGCCGCGGCGCGGGGGTCGGCGTGGCGCCGGACAGCTCGTCGATGCGGCGCTGGACCTGCGGGTTCTGCGGGTCCTTCTGCTGCGCCATGCGGTAGCGCACCAGCGCCTTGTCGCGCTCGCCGCGCTGGCGGTACACCTCGGCCAGCGCGAAGTCCACCTGGCCGGAGTTGGGATAGAACTCGCTGTTCATCTCCAGCAGCGCCGCGGCCTCGGCCGTCTTCCCCTGCCCGGCCAGTCGTCGGGCGAGATCCGTCACCGTCCCCTCGCTGAAGTCGTAGCGCCCGGACGCCAGCTGGTGCTCGCGCAGGTCGCGGTAGCGCGCGATGGCCGCCGGCGCGCCGCCGCTGTCGATGGCCGCCTGCAGCACCCGGTCCAGCGTGGTGGGAACGGGGAGGCCGCGGTGGCAGGTGATGCATCCCACGCCCACCGGCGGATCGCGGCGGTGCGGCACGTTGGGCAGCACCTGCGCGTTCAGGTCGCGCGTCATGCGCATCATGAAGCGCGCCTTCTCCTTGGGCACCCTGTCGTCCGACGCGAAGTTCATCGTCTCGCGCCCGCCGGGCTGCGCGGCCGGCGTGGCCACGTGGCAGTAGGTGCAGCGCACCCCCAGGCTGTTGGAGAAGTTGCGCATGATGGCCACCAGCGAGTCGCGCGGGATGTCCTTCGGCAGCACCTTCAGGTTCTCGAAGTGATCCGGGATCTGCGCGTGCAGCGGCTGTGCGGCGAGCAGCGCGGCGGCGAGCGGCACCAGCGCGAGCGGACGGATTCGGCGCATGCGGTTGCCCTGGCGTGGGGTGTTCGTCGTTGCAACGGAGGACTCGGAAGATGCAACCGCAGAACGCGTGCGCGCCAGATTTTCCTGGCGGCGAGTGGCGCTCCTCCCCGCTGCTCATGCCGCTACCCCCGAATGAATTCGGGGGCAACAACCGCACGAAGTCCCTGCGGGACTGCTCTCCAGCATTGGAGCGACGCACCGACGCGCGTGCTCCCGCTGAGTTCTCCCCCTCTCCCGCGGAGCGGGCGGAGGGGGCCGGGGGAGGGGGCTGCATGGCGGGCAGGATGCATCCCTGTCGCACCGCCGCTGCTTCGCCCGCCCCGAGCTCCGCGCTCAGGACCTGGCCGCGGGATGAGGGTCGCCGGGGTGCGGGTTCCGCGCGACCACGCGCTGGTACGCCGCCAGCAACTCCGCGCGGCCCAGGCTTCCGAGCAGGCGCCCGGTCTCCGCGTCGATCACGGGGAGCGAGCCCACGCCGCGGACGCCCATCTTCCGCATCGCCTCGAGCAGCGTGTCGGCGGGGGTGACGCACTCGGCCGGGTTGGCGAGGTCGGCGGCGAGGAGGACCGCTCCCAGCGACGGCGCCTCGCGGGCGGCGCGGGCCAGCTCGGCGACGGTCACGATCCCCAGCAGCGCCCCGTCTTCCTCCACCACCGGGTACTCGGTGCGGTCCGCGCGGCCGAGCTGCTCCATCAGGTGGTCCAGCGTCGCGTCCGCGCGGATCCAGGGGGCGGCGCGGTCGTACACGTCGTCCACGCGCACGCCGGCCAGCACGTCGCGGTCGGTGCCGTGCTCCAGGTGCTCGCCGCGCCGCCGCAGCCAGCCGCTGTACAGCGAGTCCGGCTCCACGTGCCGCGCCACCACCGTGGCGATCACCGTGGCCATCATCAGCGGCAGCACGATGGCGTAGTCGTTCGTCATCTCGAACACGATCAGGATGGCCGTGATCGGCGCCTGCGTGGCCGCGCCCACCACCGCCCCCATCCCCACCAGCGCGTACGCCTCGGGGTGCAGCCCCAGCCGCGGGAAGAGCTGCGTCATCAGCACCCCGTACGCGCCCCCGGTCGCCGCGCCGATGTACAGCGACGGGGTGAACACGCCGCCCGTCCCCCCGCTCCCCATCGTCAGCGACGTCGCCACGATCTTTCCCAGCGCCAGCAGCGCCAGCGTGGTCCACGCCATCCGCCCGAACACCTGCACCCGCACGGCCAGGTGCCCGTATCCCACCAGCATCCCGCCACTCATCCACACGATCAGCCCCACGATCAGCCCGCCCAGCACCGGCAGCATCCACGGCCGCAGCCGCAGCCGCTTCGCCACCGTCTCCACGCCGAAGAAGGTGCGCACGTAGAGGACGGAGACGAGCCCCGCCACCACGCCCAGCAGCGGGTAGAAGAGGATGACCTCGCGGCGCAGGGTGAAGCCGTACTGCGCGGGGATGGGGAACGCGGGGTGATTGCCCAGGAAGGCGCGCGAGACGACCGCGGCGAGCACGGCCGCGACCACCACGGGCGGGAAGGCGGCCACGCCGAGCGAGCCCAGCACCTCCTCCAGCGCGAAGAAGGCGCCCGCCAGCGGCGCGTTGAAGCTGGCGCTGATCCCCGCCGCCGCGCCGGCGCCCACCAGCACCTTCACCCGCTCGGGGTCGAAGCGGAAGGCGCGGCCCAGGACGGATCCCACCGTGGCCCCCAGCACCGCCACCGGCCCCTCGCTCCCCGCCGAGCCGCCGGCGCCCAGCGTCACCGCCGAGGCCAGCGTGCGGAAGAGCGCGGGGCGCGCGGGGATCTCGCCCTGTCGGCGGGCCACGGCCAGCTGCACCGCCGCCACGTTCTCGCCGCCCTCGCGGCCGCGCAGCGAGCGCACGATCGCCCACGCCGCCGCCAGCCCCGCGGCGGTGATGAGGGGGCGGTAGATGGCCAGCACGCCGCGCCCCAGCACGTTCCCCGTCCACCGGTAGAACACGGTGAAGGCCAGGTCGATGCAGCGGTAGAAGGCGACCACGCCGAAGGCGCCGACCAGCCCGATGGCCACCGCGAAGGCCAGCAGGATGGCGTTCTCGCTCAGCTCGCGGCGGTTGAACCAGTCCACGAACGCCAGCCACCCGCGCGCCGCCCGCGCCTGCCCCGCCTCGACCCCGCGGGCCAGGCGCCGGGCCGTGTGCGCCGCCCGCCGTCCGCCGCGGTGCGCGCGCCGCATCGCTCGCCGCCGCCACTCGCGCCGCCGCCGCGCCTGCGCCGCCACGAGGGACGGGACTTCGGCAGATGCGTCCCCCGCCGCGATCCCCGCCTCCTCCGCGCCGGGGGCGGATCCGGGCACGCCGAAGCTCCGCGGCTCGACCTCGTCGTCCGCGGGCGGATGCGTGGGGCGGGGGGATTCCTCGCCGTCTCCTGGTTCTTCCTCGACCACCGGCTGATCTCCGGACCTCGTTCCGCAGCGGGCGATGCACGGATCACTCCGGAGCCGCGGACAAAGGGCTCCCATACGCCCGCCCTGGGGGAGAGTTCCCCCACATCCGGCTTTCGAGATTCCGGATCTGGTACAAAGGGCGGCGATCCCAAGACTACATCAGCATCCCTCGAGCGCCGGGATGCCGGGGAGCAGTCCCGCAGGGACTTCGTGCTGTTGTTGCCTGCGAATTCATTCGCCTTCAGGAGCTTTCAGCGGCCTCCAGCGGCCTTCCGATCCTTCGATCGGCCCTCGATCCCCCTCGCTCTCCCTACCCCCGCAACCCGCACCGCGGCGTGGACGTGCTCCGCTGCACGGTGATGAACGCGCGCTTCTGCACCAGCGATGCGAACACGCCCACGCCGCCGCCCACCACGGTGGAGATGCGCACCTGGCCGGACGGGTTGAAGCTGCCGCCGCGCGCGCTGGTCACCCAGTTGCGGTCCGCCGCCGACACCGTGGCCAGCATGATCGTCCCCGCGGGAAACCCGTGCGCCACCGCGGTCAGCAGCTCGTCGCTGTAGTTGAATCGCTCGAACACCCCGTACTCCGTAGGCAGCACGATGGTGGTGTCCGTCTCCGACACCGACACGCCGCGCAGCTCCAGCGGATCGGGAACGAAGAAGGGCACATCTCCCAGCCCTTCCCGCAGCCGCGTCACGCGGATGGCGGACAGGTACCCCGCCGCGCCGGCGGAGCGCGTCCACAGCATGTTCAGCGCGCTGTCCGGCGCCAGCGAGCACGGGGGCGTGTCGAACGGCCCCCGCATCGGCGGCACCGTGCGCACCTCGAAGTCGCCGGGAACGTGCGTGCGCCCCTGAATCACCCGCCCGTCCGCCGTCTCCACCCGCAGGTCGTAGGTGCCGCCGGGGTGCACCCACGCATCCTCGCCCGCGGACGACGAGTAGCAGGTGCCGTGGAAGCCGAGCGAGTCGGCGCCGGTGTACACGGGGTCCACCTGGAAGCAGTTCGGCACGTCCTCGTGGAAGCGGTGCCCAACGCCCGCCTCGTCCGTCACCGTCACCGCCGCGCCCGGCACCCCCGCGGCCTCGTGCCCCTGCAGCGAGCGGTGCAGCAGGATCTGCTGGAGCTGGACATCGGCGTAGAGCACGCCTTCGACCACCACCACGTCCTCGCCCGGCTCGGTGACCACCTCGGCCAGGTCGCACCCCGCCGATGCCAGCAGGAGCGCGAAAATCGCCATCGCCCCAACGCGTCTCGTCCCCCCGCGTGAAAACATCCGGGCTCTCCCCTTTGTGCCGCATGGTGCCGCAAACGAGTTCATCATACTAGATTAGCGGCAGCGGCGCCGCCGGACGACGGCCGCCGCCCTCCGCGGTCCCCCTCCACAGGCAGCCTCGCATGGACATCACCGCCCTCCCCGGCACCGAATCCGAAGCCGAAAGCGACGCCCCCGCCGGGCCGCACGGCACCATCGAGATCCCCGGCCCCATCGTGGGCTCGCTCGCCCGCTCGGCCTCGGTGGAAGAGGACGAGTTCATGGACGACTACCTGTGGGCGGTGAACGGGTACATCAACGACCACATCCGCTTCTCCGACACCAAGGCGGGGTCGGTGATCGTGCTGGCGGGCGCGGTGCTCAGCCTGCTGTACGGCGGCGGGCTGCAGCGCATGTTCGCCAACCGCCCGTTCTCGGAGTGGACGGTCACGTCGGTGTCCGCGCTCCTCGCCTTCCTGGCGCTGGGCGCCGCCGTGCTGACCGCCGCGTGGTCCATGCGGCCGCGGCTGGTGCGCGTGCACACCACCGGCTTCATCTTCTGGGAAAGCGTGCTGGCCCACGGCTCGGCCGACGCGTTCGTCAAGGCGCTGAACGGCCAGAGCCGCCAGCAGCTGCTCGACCACCTGTCGACCCAGATCTACCACGTGAGCTTGGTGTGCAGCCGCAAGTTCCTGTGGGTGGCGCGCTCCATCCAGCTCTGCCTGGCCGGCGCGCTCCTGGCCGCCGTCGTCCTCGTCTTCCGCTGACGCGCTGAAGTCCCGCGTCTCCCGGACGAGACAGGGAAGTGACAGGATCGATCGAAAGGCAGGGCGATGCGGAATCACCCTCCGCGTCTCCGCGTGAGATCCAGCGATGCCGCGCCGGAGCGGAAACATCGGACCGGACGAAAGGCCGACGAAAGACGAGGGGCGAACCGCAATCCGGTCCGCCCCTCGTCTCGTCGGTGGATGACGACGATCCTACGCCGCCACGCGCTCGCCCAGCGTCGCCACGTCCTGCGAGCGGATCGGCCGGCCGACGCTCAACAGGTCGACCACGCGGTCGGGGGACGGCAGATACTTCAGCGCGGTCGCCCGCATCCCCAGCAGCAGGTTCACCGTCACCAGCGTTCCCGGCACCTCGGTGCGCGAGAGCATCGAGGAGAGCTGCGCGCGGGTGTTGTCCTGGAAGTTGCGCGCGACGATCACCAGCGTGTCGGGCATCTCCTCCACCGCCGCCTCCACGGTCTTCGCCGCGGGCCCGCCGATCGTGAACTGCACCGCGGGATAGGCCAGCACGATCCCCTCGCGCCCGCCCACCGAGAAGCGCACCGCGCCTTCGGGCCCCACGTCCTCGATGCGCGCGTTGCCGGTCAGGTCCTCCACCACCCGCCCGATCCGCCCGCGGAACTCGTCGGCCACCAGCGGCCCCTTCAGTGAGAGCGAGCGCAGCGACTCGGCGAACCAGCGGTCCGCGTCGAAGTGGCGGTAGCAGGGAAGCAGCCGCCGCGCCGTGGGCACGTCCACGAAGCCCGTGGCCGCCAGCGCGTCGAGGAGCGCGTCGCCTTCCAGGTGGGGCGCGTGCGCGGCCACGTGCCGAAGCGCCGCCTCCATGCGCTGCCCGTCGTCGCCCGTGACCAGGGCGGGAACGGGAATGCGGAGCGCGTGCGCGAGGTTGCCGAACCAGATCATCGATGCATCCGTGTACTGCCGTTCAATGCCGGGGAGAAGCTGGCTTGGACTATGCCGCACCCCGCCCGCGCCGTCAAGGGAGCCCGCGTGCGGCTTGACACCGGGAGCGCGCCGCGCAGATTCGGGAGCGTCCCGACGCCATCACCGTACCCCGCACCCCACCGAACGTGCGACGTCCGTTTCCGGCCGCAGCCGCCGCCCTGCTCGTCGCCCTCGCCGGCTGCGACCTCATGAAGGTGGAGCGCACGCCGCGCAGCTTCTACACGCAGCGCGACCCGGCCCGCATCGACCAGCAGGAGGCCGCCAGCGAGATCCGGGCGCGCGTCCGCAACTTCGCCGAGGA
Source organism: Longimicrobium sp. (assembly GCF_035474595.1). Taxonomy (NCBI): domain Bacteria; kingdom Pseudomonadati; phylum Gemmatimonadota; class Longimicrobiia; order Longimicrobiales; family Longimicrobiaceae; genus Longimicrobium; species Longimicrobium sp. The sequence goes on along the minus strand of NZ_DATIND010000124.1, from coordinate 14,757 downwards.
GATGGGGCGGGGGAACCGCGCGCGGGCCATGACCGCCATCAACCCCACCGAGGACGTGCTGGTGATCGGCTCCGACGCGGCGGGCGGGGTGGCGCGCATCGGCGTCCGCGGGCTGGCGGCGGCGCTCGACAGCGTTCCCGTGCCCGCGCCGGCGGTGGCGCGCACGCCGGACCTGCGGGTGGAAGTGGGGCTCAGGGAGCAGACGGGGTGGTTCTCCACCCCCATCCAGTTCATCGGCGCGGCGAGCAGCGCGCCCGACCAGTGGCTGCGCGCCTCGGGGGTGTTCTCGCAGGACCGGGGGGATTGGAAGCTGGTGCAGATCCACCTCTCGCGCGCCTACGTGGCCCCCGCCACCACGCGGGCCGACAGCGCGCGCCGCGACACCGCGGCGAACGATTCTACTGGCCGCCGCCCGGGTCCGCGGGGCGCGCGGACGCCGAGTCGGTCGCGGGAATAGATCCCGGCGGCAGGCGGATCACCTCGGGCTCGCCCCCCCATCCCACCGGCCGCGTCATCGGCGCGTAGTCGATCCCCGGCTGGAAGGCCAGCATCTCGTGCATGGCCCCGTCGAACGCGGCGCGGTCGATCCGCCCCCCCTCCAGCAGCCGCCGCAGCACCTCGTTGCGGCGCGCGCCCACCGCCCCCGGGCTGGCCTGCGGGTTCACCAGCCGCGGCGGCAGCATCATCCCCGCCAGCGTGGCCGCCTCGCTCAGCGTCAGCTGCCGCGCGTCCTTGCCGAAGAACTCCTGCGCCGCGTGCTGCACCCCGTACACCCGCCAGTCGCCCGCCTTCCCCAGGTAGATGCGGTTCAGGTAGTACTCCACCATCTGCGCGCGAGAGAGCCGTGCCTCGGTGAGCGGCACCATGAAGGCGCGCCACGCCTGGTCGTCCACCCCGCCGCGCAGCCGCTGCACCTGCGTCACCAGGTCCACCGTCATCCGCGGCCGATCCTGCCGCCCGTACGGCGACAGGCGCTGGAAGGCCGAGGTGTCCACCACCGTCATGAACGCGTCGGGCACGTAGCGCGGCAGGTCGCGGGCGCGCACCCAGTCGGGCCGGCGGCGCGCCTGCGTGTACTGGCCCAGCAGCCCGCGGTCCAGGCGCGAGCTGGCCATCACGGCAAAGATGATCATGACGATCACGATCACCCCGCCCGCGATCAGCAGCAGGATCAGCGAGCCGCGGTGCTCGCCTCCCAGGCGCGTGCGCTCGGGTACGTCGCGCGTCCACCGTCCGGTCCGCGGCGCGCCCCCCAGTGCCTTGGGCTTCGTCTTTCCCAGCTTCAAGCGCGTCCTCCGGCTCCCCCGAGCCCGGTCGGTGTATATCCCTGCGGAGCGGCGTCCAGGGGGCAAAAACTATTCCCCCCACGCCGCTTGCGCGAGGTTGCCCCCGGCCGCGGGCGGGGTTAGCCTTCACCGCCGCCTGATCGGCGGGCGCACGCCGTACCCCGTACTCTCGCATATCCGTTGCCGGTGGAGCAGAACTACTTCCGCCGCGGCTTCGGCCTCCGCAAGGAGATCGAGCCGCTCATCCGGTCCGAGTACCACAGCGCGCTGGTGGACCGCATCCGCGCGCACGGCTACGAGGAGACGTACGGCCACGGCCGCGAGCAGGTGACCGTGCGGCTGGCCGAGGAGTTCGGCTTCTGCTACGGCGTGGACCGCGCGGTGGACTACGCCTACGAGACGCGGGTGAAGTTCCCCGACCGGCGCGTCTTCCTTCTCGGCGAGATCATCCACAACCCGCACGTGAACCGCCGGTTGACGGAGATGGGCGTTGTCTTCCTCCACGCGGACGAGGGCGGGCGCTTCGACTTCTCCGCGCTCGGCCCCGACGACGTGGTGATCCTCCCCGCCTTCGGCGCCACCGTCGAGGACTTCCGCCGGCTGCAGGAGACCGGCGCCATCCTGGTCGACACCACCTGCGGCAGCGTGCTGAACGTGTGGAAGCGCGTGGAGCAGTACGCGCGCGACGGCTTCACCGCGCTGGTCCACGGCAAGCACTACCACGAGGAGACGCGCGCCACGGCCAGCCAGGTGTACCGCTGGCCCGAGGGGCGCTTCCTGGTGGTGCGCGACATGGCCGAGGCGCGGCTGGTGATGGACTACATCGAGGGGAAGCCGGGGGCGCTCACGCGCGAGGCCTTCCTGGAGCACTTCCGCGAGAAGAGCTCGCCCGGCTTCGACCCCGACCTGCACCTGCAGCGGATCGGCGTGGCCAACCAGACCACCATGCTCTCGGGCGATTCGCTCGCCATCGCCGCCGAGGTGGGGAAGGCGCTGGAGCGGCGGTACGGGGGAGATGCGGGGTACGACGCGGCGCAGCGCTTCCGCTCGTTCGACACCATCTGCTCGGCCACGCAGGAGCGGCAGGACGCGGTGGTGAAGCTGGTGGACGACGAGGCCCGCAAGCCCGACGTGATGCTGGTGATCGGCGGCTACAACTCGTCGAACACCAACCACCTGGCGGTGATCTGCTCGCGCAGCACCGTCACCTACCACATCGCCGACGCGCGCTGCATCGACCCGGAGCGGCGCACCATCCGCTTCAAGCCCAGCGGCACCCCCTTCGACGCGCCCGAGATGGAAGCCGAGGACTGGCTCCCCGACGGCCCGCTGGTCGTGGGCCTCACCGCCGGCGCGTCCACGCCGAACAACAAGATCGGCGAAGCGGTCGAGCTCCTCCTCCGCACCCGCGGCATCCCCCTCGAGGAGCCCGCCGCGGCCGCGTGAGGCCGCCTTCGGCGGAGTACGAGAGTACGAGAGTACGAGAGTACGAGAGTACGAAACAGCGACGGGCGGCCGATTGGCCGCCCGCTTCGTTTGCGCATCGATCCAGATCCCGCGCCGGATCGTACTTCCGTACTTTCGTACTCTCTTACTTCTCAGCTCACTCCGGCGCGCTGCTGGGCCTCTTCCGCCGTCCCCACGATCTCCGGGAAGATGACCTTGAAGATCTCGAAGATCTCGGGGTCGAACGAGCCCACGTCGTCCTCCATGATCGCCAGCGCCTCCTCGGGGGTGAGCTGGCGCCGGTAGCTGCGCGCCGTCGTCAGCGCGTCGAACACGTCCGCGATGCGCAGGATCCGCGCGGAGAGCGGGATGGTGTGGGCGGTGAGCCCGTCAGGGTAGCCGCGCCCGTCCCAGCGCTCGTGGTGCGAGCGCACCATGGGGCGGATGTCCCACGGGAACTCCACCGGCGCCAGCATCTCGTCGCCGATCACGGGGTGGCGCTCCATGATGGCGCGCTCCTCGTCGGTCAGGCGCCCGGGCTTGTTCAGGATCTCCTCGGGCACCTCGGTCTTCCCCAGGTCGTGCAGGAACGCGCCCATGCGGAACCACACGATCTCGCGCTCCTCCATCCCCGCCTCGGCGGCCAGCCGGCAGGCGTACTCGGCCACCCGCTCGCAGTGCCCGCTCGTGTACCGGTCCTTCGCCTCGATCGACTCGCCCCAGAACCGCACGAGGGAGAGGAAATCGTTCTCCAGCTTGGAGATGCGCTCGCCGATGTCGGCCTGGTGGCGCTCGGCCTCGAGCGTCATGAACAGCGAACGGGCGCGGTTCAGCTCCTCCAGCGCCTCGCGGTTCCGGTTCAGCGCCCGCAGCACCAGCGCCAGCTCGCGGTGCGACTCGGCCTCGCCCAGCGGGTAGCGGGCCTCGCTGGCGATCTGGATCGCCTGCCGCAGGTACACCTCGGCCAGGTGAAGCTTGCTGACCGAGCGGTGGATCACGCCGTAGCATTTCATCGCCACCGCGCGCCCCTCCGCGTCGCCCATGCGGCTGAACGTCTCGTACGCCTCGTCGCAGCTCTCCCGGGCCCGCTCGGGCTCGCCGCGCGCCAGGAACATCTCCGAGCGGTTGATGTGCACCGTGCCGGCGGTGCCCACGTCGCCCGTCTTGCCGCAGAGCTCCAGGGAGCGCCGGAAGAACGAGTCCGCCTCCTCGAAGCGCTGCAGGTCCACGTGCAGCATCCCGATGTTGGTCAGCGCCTGCGCGCAGCCGCGCAGGTGCCCCGCCCGCTCCATGTACTCCAGCCCCGCCGTGTAGCGCTCCAGCGCCTCGGCGAAGTCGCCGCGGATCGAGGCGATGATCCCCAGGTTCTGCTCGATCTCGCCCAGCGTGCGCTGGTCGCCCGCCACGCGGGCGGCCTCGCGGGCCGCGCCGTAGCTCTCCTGCGCGGCGGCCAGGTCGCCGTGGCTCAGGTGGAGGATGCCCAGGCCGTTCAGGGCGCGCGCCTCGCGGCTCGCGTCGCCCTGCAGCACCGCCACCACCAGCGCCAGCTCCAGCACCTCGGTGGCCAGCTCGTCGCGCCCGGCGGCCCGGTGTCCGTGCCCTTCCTTGGTGATGACCTCCAGCAGGGACTCGGCGTGCCCGGCGCCCAGCGCCTCGGTGAATGCCTGGGCATAGCACCGCTGCGCCGCATCGCGCTCGCCCACGAGCTCGTGCAGTGTGGCTTCCTCGAGCAGCTCGCCGCAGCGGGGCAGGATCACGGGTACGACCTTCGGCCAAATCGACGTCAAACGGAAAAGGGCGCCCGCCGCAGCGTGGCGCCCTGTGCTGCCCGCGCACCCTCGGCGAGGGTGCGCACTACGGGCGGACGGACTTCCGCCCGCTCAGGAACCCGCGTAGGCGTACTTCGAAAAGTGCGGGAGCGTGGCGCGGATGCGGTTGCCGCCGAGATCGCTGGTGGTCAGCACCTGCTCGATCTGCCCGGTCGCGTCGTTCAGGTACACCACAGCCGTCCGGTTGAGCCCCGACACGTCGGCCCCGCGCGGGTCCAGCGTCAGCACCGGCTGCCGCCCGGCCGGAAACACCAGCCCGTGCGGCTGGATCTCCACGCCCACGACCTCCGGATCGTCCGTCACCGTGATCTGCGTGGGCGAAGCCAGCGCACCGGCGGGAAAGGTCAGCGTCTGCCCGGCCGGCGTGGTGATGGAGCCGCCGCGCGCGTCGATCACCGCCGAGGAACCCCCGCCCGAAACGTCGAAGCGCACGCTGCTGGAGCGGTGGACGACCTGCAGCGGCGCGGAAGGCGACGACGGGCTCTCGGCGCACCCGCCGATGGCGATGAGGATGCCCGCGAGGGCGGTGGCAGCGGCGCGGAAACTGGTCTTGGACATCGGTGACAACTCCGTAACTCGGTGTTTATGCGCGAGGGCGGGGATACGATTCAGGACATGTTGTAGGCTGATTGCACCACACTGTACGATGACGGGCGAACCCTGTCAACACTTACGGGTTGGACCGAAAGCCCCTCCGCGTGCAAGGCGCCACCAATAGTAACCGCCCGCCGAGACGTGTCCCGGCGGGCGCTGTATGCCTCCGCAAATCGCTTGCAAACACCCGGACGGGAGCGGCGCGCCGGGATGCCCGCTCCCGCCGCGCCGCCGCGTCCGTCGTCAATGGTGCGCGGGCGGGCCCGCCAGCACCCTGAAGTTGTGGTTCAGCACCGCCCAGATGCACCCCACGCCGGCGATGGCCAGGAAGCTCCCGGTCAGGAAGTACGCCACCACCGCGCCTCCGCGCCCGATCGTGCTCCAGCTCTGCGCGGCCACGAAGGCGGTAACGGCCAGCGCCAGCAGCGAAAGGCCCACGACCACCCCCACCGCGAGGCCGGCCAGGCGCATGGTGCCCTCGCTGACCTCCGGCATCCCGATGGCCGAGGGCCCGCGCGGGCGCGGGTTGGCGTCGGCCCAGGCGCGGTAGCGCGCGCGGACGGTCTCGTCGGTGCGTTCGGGCTCGGGGTTGCGCGTGCTCATGACTGGTGGCTCAGCGCGAAGACGTAGGCGGCCAGGGCGCGCACCTGCGCGTCGTCGAAGTTGCCCCCGCCCTTGGGCGGCATGGGCGCGGGGTGCTCCCTGGGCTGCGGCACGCCGTGGGTGATGGTGGCCACGATCTCCGGGTACGCCCCGGTGATGTTGATCCACTTGGCGTCGCTCAGCGTGGGGCAGGTGGTGGTGCCCGCGCCCGCGGGGCCGTGGCACCCGGCGCACACGGTGCCGAACAGGTCCTGCCCCTGGTCCACCATGGCCTGCGTCACGCCGGCGGGCAGGTTCTTCGCCGCCAGGCGCGCCTGCGCGGCGCCGGCCAGCCCGCCGGCGGGAACCGGGGGCGGGTCGGGGTTGGTGGCCTGGGGGATGGCGGGCGTCTCGCGGTACGAAACGCGGTCGTACCCGTAGTCGCCGCCGGGGTGGCACCCCGCGGCAGCCAGCGCCAGCGCGGCCAGCAGCGCCGCGCGCGCAAGGCCGGAAGTGGGTCGAAGCATCGGTCTCTGGTCTCCTGTCGGTCCGGGGCGACAAAAGAACGCGGCCGCCCGCCCCGCGCAAGGGCGTTTCCCGCCCCGGGCGTACGGAAGCGCGCGGCTCCCGGGCCGGTCCCCGGACATCCGTCCTCCTCCCGCATCCCCGTCCATCGTCGTCACGGCGCGTCCCCTGAGCCGGTCTCGGCGGCGGCCTGGCGGGCGGCGCGCTTCAGGCGCTCGACCATGGCGTTCAGGCCGTTCTCGCGCGCCTGCAGCCCGATCTTCCCCATCACCTGGCGCACGAAGTCGGGGGGGATGGCGAGCGTGGTGGCGGGCGGCTGCCCGTTCAGCGCGTCGAAGAGCATGGCCAGCAGCGCGCGGATGGCGGCGCTCTCGCGGGGAACGTCGGCGTGGAAGTACATCTTTCCGTCCTGCACCTCGGGGAAGATGGCCACCGGCGTCTGGCACTCGTGCACGCGGTACTGCGCCGCGTCCAGCCCCTGGAAGCGCTCGGGAAGGGGCGGCAGCTTGTTGGCGTACTGCACCAGCGCCTGCCGCGTCATGTCGGGCGACAGCATGGCGAAGCGGCGCAGGATGCGCTCGATCGACGGCGGGATCCCCGCCGTGGAAGCCTGTTCGGTCATCGGAGTCGATTCGCTGCAGGGTGTGGGCCGGAATATATGCAGGCCGGGAAGAAGTGCGGGAGTGCGGGAGTGCGGGAGTGCGCTGGAACAGCGACGAGGGCGGCAGCGCCGACCGAGAGCAGGACGCACTCACGCACTTCCCTGGCAGACGCGCGAAGGGCGGCCCCGTGCGGGGACCGCCCTTCGAAACTTCCACCCGGCCGCCTCAGCGCGCAGGCGGATGGATCTGCATCACAGCGTGCTGAGCGTGGTGCTGTACTTGGCGTTGATGCGCAGCGCGAGCTCCCGCGCGATCAGCAGGTGCGCCGCCGAGCTGGGGTGCACGCCGTCGTACGAGATCAGCGTGCCGAAGAAGTTGGGCGCCGCGAAGGTCGCCGTGGGCCCCGTCGGGGGAACCGGGCAGCTGGTGAGCACCGCCCCCTGGATGGCCGCCGCGCTCCCCGTGGCGAGCGCCGCCGGCAGCGCCTGGCACTTGCGCACCTGGTTGAAGCGCGCCGTGCCGTTGATGGTGACCGTGCGCGCCAGCTCGGGGCGCAGGATGTCCATCGGGTTCACGTACAACCAGCCGTTGGCGTCGGCCGCGGCCTTCAGCGCCGCGTTGTACGCCGCGATGCGCGCGCCCAGCACCGCCCGCTCGGCCGCGTCCAGCAGGAAGGTGCCACCCTGGGCGGAGGCCGGGTCGCAGTTGATCTCCGGCAGCGCGCTGGAGACGATCTGGAACGACACCAGGTTGAACGCCAGCGGGTTGGGCGTGCCCAGCGCCGTCACCGGCGAGCAGTTGGCGTTCACCGGCTTGCCGTTGAACTTGCCCGCCGCGTCGCGCGACAGGAAGAAGTACGCGCCCGGCTGCAGCAGCGGCGAGGCGCTGTCGGCGAACACCACCCCGATGAGCACCGCGCCCTGCGCGCCCGACTGCTTGATGGCGTTGGCCAGCTGCGTGACGCTGGCCTGGAACGGCGCCAGCCGCGTGAGGTTGCTGTCGGCGCCGGCAGCCAGCGGCCCCAGCGTGCCCGAGAGCGCCGCCGAGAGCGCGTCGTTGTTGCCGATCCACGCCGACACGAAGGTGGGCTGCGCGTCGAGCATGGCCTGCACCTCGGTCTTCCCGCCGGTGATCAGCGAGTACAGCTGCGCGATCTGGCCGCCGGGGATCTGGAACAGGTCGGCGATGCGCACCCCTGGCACGGCGACGTTGCCCGGAGCCGGCGAGTGCGCCGAGTCCACGCGCACGCAGGTGCTGGCCGCGGTCGACGGGGTGAGCGGCGCCGTCATCAGCGGCGGGCACCCGGGACGGGCGAACAGCGGCTGGTTGAAGGGCGTCCCGGCGCGCTGCGCCAGCAGGTTGGGATACGAGTTGCGCTGCGTGGAGTCCACGATCCCCGCCGACTGGAACCCGGCCGTGATCGAGTTGCCCAGCGACACGTACCGCGCGAACAGCGCGCCGCCGTTGGCCGGGGTCTGCAGGGTGGTGAGCTCGTCACCGTCGCCCACGCACGCGCCCAGCGCCATGGCGGCCAGCGCGGCCACGGCAAGGAAGGGGCGTTTGTTTGCCACTCTCATGCGTCTCTCCTGGGGGTTGTCTTGCATTTCCATATGTTTACCGGACGAGCGGAACGGACGCGGCGTCACTGGCCGCTGCCGCCGTTGCCGAAGTGGTACGACAGCGTGAAGCCGAAGGTCTGGCCGGTGGCCGAGTACACGCCCACCAGCGGCTCGTCGGGGCGCACGGCGCCGCGGCGGTCGGGCTGGTTGATGTACTGGAACGAGAAGTCGGCCGTGAGCGCCCGCGTGGCGCGGAACCCGATCCCCGCCGTGTAGTAGTTGCGCTCGCCCTCGGGAAGGAAGGGCGTGGCGCGCGGCGTGGCGGCGGTGTTGTACCGGTACCCCAGGCGGAACGCCAGCGCGTCGCTGTACTCGAACTCGGCGGCCGCGCGGAAGGTGTTGGTGTCGCGGTAGTTCAGCGTCAGCGTGTCCAGCCCGCGGTTCTCGAAGTCCAGCACGAAGCGGTTGAAGCTGCTCCACCCGGTGCGCTGGTAGTCGAACATCAGGTTCAGCACCTCCACCGGGCGGAAGCTGATGCCCGCCGTGACCTGGCTGGGGAAGGTGATGCTGGTGGCGATGCCCTGGTCGCTGAGCGGCCCGCCGGCGGCGAACTGCGCCGCCAGCAGCGGGTCGAACAGCGTGCCGGTGGGGATCTGCGTGAAGTCGGCGGTGCCGTCCAGGTCCACCTTGGCGCGGTGCAGGTAGCGGATGCCCAGGTGCGTACGGTCGCTCACCCGCAGCAGCGCGCCCACGTGCCCGGTCACCGCGTTGCCGCTCCCCTTCAGCACGGCGTCGGCGATGTCGGTGCCGCGCAGCCCCACCGTGGGAGCGTCGGCGCGCTGGTGCACCTCGATGGTGCTGTGCACCACGTCCAGCCCCGCGCCCACCGACAGCCAGCCGGGGATGATCTCGTAGCTCAGCGTGGGCTGCAGGTAGTACGCGCGCAGCGAGTTGTCGTACCCCGTGTAGCGCCCCTCGAAGTTCGTGGTCCCCGCGGCGGTGCACTGCGCGGTGGTCTGGCCGGCGTCGCACACCGGCCAGTCCAGCCCCAGCCCGTACGGCGCGAAGGCACCGATGGCCGCGGCCAGCCGCGGCTTCACCTTCACCGACAGGAACACCTGCGGCACCGGCACGATCTCGGTGGAGCGGGTGATGTGGTCCGTGGTGCCCAGCGGCTGCTGTCCGGGATCGTAGGTGAAGTCGCCGCCCGCGCGGATCAGCGTCACGCCGATGCCGAAGTTGCTGCCCTGCGTGGCCAGCGCGCCGGGGCTGAAGTACACGGCCGACCCGTCGTTGCAGGGCGACGCGATGCCGGCACCCACGCGGCCCGACATGCAGGCGCTCTGCTGGTCCACGCTCGAGCCCTGCGCGTGGAGCGGGGTGCCAACCGCGGCGCACGCGAGCGCGGCGGCGCCGGCGATTGCCAGACTTCGTCTCATGCGAGTCTCCTTGGGTGCTGAGCGGTGATGCTCCGGGCAGGAAGGCCCGGAAAGATGTGCGTGCGGAGTGATGCTTTTTCTGGATGGGCCGGGTATCGACGCGCAGCACGATACATCGCGGGCACCCGGTTACGCAAGCACGGAACTCCGCGTCACCACACGGCTTCCGACGTTCGCGGCGCGTCCGGGCGCTGAGCGGCGCTCACCGGCCGGCGGCCGCGACCACCAGCGTGCCCGCCGCGTTCGCCAGCGCCACGCAGTTGGCGGCCACGAACACGGGGTTCTTCAGCCGCAGCGAATACACCAGGAACAGCAGGCTGGCCAGCGTCTGCATCCCGAAGAAAAGCGGGTCCACCTCGTCCGGGCCCTGCGTCAGCGCCTTCACGAAGGTGTAGGTGAGCGACGCCGCCAGCGCCAGGCACGCCACCCATCCCACCATCTTCACTCCCATCCGGTCCGACGCGCGCCGGCTCGGTGTCTTCCCCATTCCCCCTCCGCGGTGTTCGCCGCCAGATGTTCACGGCGCGGCGGGCGTGATGCAGGGCCCGTTCCGCGGGAGCACCCGGTCTCGCACTTTCCGTCGACGACAGTCAGGGCAGGGAAGGGGGACGATCGGAAGAGGTGATTCGGCATCATCCAGGTTCGATCCCCATTCCTCGCGCTTCGATGCCGATCAGTCTTCAACGGATCGGAGATGAAGATCGATCATCCTACCTCCATCTCCCGATCCGCTCCGAGTCTTACATCCGGCGGGGGATTTCGTTAGATTGATGAGAACCGTTCTCAACCAGAGGCCTGCATGAGCGTTCAGACCGTGGCGACCACATTCCGGCAGATCTCCGAGACCGAGCGGGGCGAGCGCGCCCGCCGCGCGGCCGCGGGGGCGCTGGTGCTCGCCTGCGTGGAGAACGCGCGCGCCGGCACGCTGGACGAGTTCAGCCTCCGCCGCGCCCGCCGCGAGGCCGAGGCGCTGGAGAAGTCGCCCGAGAAGTCCATCCTCCTGCGCCTGCTGATGGTGGCCGAGGCCGCGGCGCCGGACGAGCCCCGGATGGCGGCGGCGCTCGTCTCCTACGCCTGCGAGCTGGAGCGCACCCGGCGCCTTTCCGAGGCGGACGCGGCGGTGACGCTGGCGTTCGTGCTGGATGGCGCGGGCTCGGCCACGGCGCTTCACGCCGCGCGCCTCGCCCGCAAGCTGGGCGACCGCGAGCGCGCGCTGGCGCTGTACTGCGCCGCGCGCGAGCTGGACGGCGGCAGCGGCATCATCGCGCGCCTGGCGCAGGTCGGCGAGGCGGTCGTGTCCGCCGACCCCGTCCGCGCGCTGGGCCGCGCCATCCGCCGCGCACTGCAGGCCGGCGACGCCGAGGCCGCCGCGGTGGGGCTGGAGGAGCGCGCCGCGGCCCGCCGCAGCGCGGGCGACCGCCGTGGCGCCGCGCGCGACCTGGTGCTGGCCGCCGGGCGCTTCACCGACGCCGTGGACCGCGCGCGCGTGGCCCACGAGCTCGCCGGCGTCACCCTGGCCGCGGGCGACGCGGAAGCCGCCCGTGAGGCGCTGCAGTTGGCCCTCGCATGGGGCGATGCGCCGCAGCAGGACCACGCCCGCACACGCCTGCATACCCTCGCGCGCGACCTGGGCGACCAGGTGGGGATGCGCCGCTGGCGCTCGTTCAAGCGCCCGCCGCTCGTCTCCATGTCCGCGTACCGCGCCGCGCCCGCGAACCCGTCGCTCGCGCCGCGCCTCCTCCGCTGGCGCGAGTCGCTGGCGGCCGCAGAAGCCTGATTCGGTCGTGATCGGGGGACAAGAAAAGGCGCGGAAGCCGGGCTTCCGCGCCTTTTCGCTTCCATCCGCGCCGGATCTGCGCTAAACTTGAAGCATCCTCCCACCACAGATCCACATCTCCACACCACCCGGAGCATGCAAAAGCTCTTCTGGACCATCGGCGCCACCGTCGGCGGCTGGGCCGGCTGGGCGCTCGGCGAGCCCATGGGAATGATGACGGCGGCGCTGCTCAGCGCGGTCGGCACCGGCGTAGGCATCTACGCCGCCTACCGCATCATCCGCGATTACTTCTGAGTTCTTCTGATGATTGGCTCAGCCAATCATCATTCCAAAGAATAGCGGCGCACCATCGCTGATGCGCCGCCTAAAGTCTGTGATCCCTCCGGCTTACCGCTCCACCTGCACCCCGCGCCAGAACGCCACGTGCCCGGCGATGTTGCTCGCGGCGGGCTTGGGATCGGGGTAGTACCAGGCCGCGTCCGCGTTCTCCTCCCCGTCCACGGCCAGCGAGTAGTAGCTTGCCGTTCCCTTCCACGGACAGACGGTGTGCGTGCCGCTGTCGCGCAGGTATTCGCGCTTCACCGCCTCGGCGGGGAAGTAGACGTTCCCCTCCACGATCTCGAAGGTGTCGCTCTCCGCGATCACCGCTCCGTTCCAGGTCGCCTTCGCCATCATCCCTCCCTTACGGTTTGCCCGCGATCCCGCCCGCGGCCGCGACCACCGAGTCGAGCGCCGCGTACGGCCGCACCGCCCCCGACGCGTCCAGCACGAACGCGCGCTCCGGCATGGGCGCGGAGCCGGGCTGCAGCTGCACCGCCGTCGCAACCAGCGAGCCATCCGCCTGCCCCGCCCAGTCGCGCAGCTCGTAGCCGTCCGGCAGCACGCGCCGGAAGCCGCGCCCGTCCAGCGCGCTCACGTACAGGCTGCGCCGGTCGCGCGAATCGACGCGCCCGTCACCGTTCGAGTCCCCCAGCGCCGCCTCGTACACGATCCACCGCAGCGTGTCGCTCCGCGCGTCCGCCGCCGCCTGTCCCGGGTAGCGCACGTGCGCGATGTACGCCGGACGGTCCAGCAGCAGCCGCGCGCCCCGCGCATCCAGGAACGCCACGTTCACCGCCGGCGCCTCGGGCCCGCGCGCGCTGGACGACGTGTTGCGGTACGTGTACCCCGTCCCGCGCCGGATCACCACGATCCGCGCGTCCGACCCGCGCACCGCCTCCGGCGGATCGTAGCGCAGCGGCGCGGCGGCCTCGGCCCGCGACGAATCCGCGCGCGTCGCCGGCGCGGATGCCGTGTCACCCCCGCCGAGCCCCGCCAGCGCGCCGATCAGCAGGAAGATGCCGCCGGCCACGAGCAGCGCCAGCAGCACCAGGCCGTTGATCAGCCACACCCACCGCAGGATCCGCTCGACGCGCGTCATGGAAGGCCGCGGAGAAGGAGAAGTGTCCGTCACAGCCCGCTCGGGTGGTCGATGAAGGTCCACTCCATCCCGAACCTCGCCGCCAGGTGCGCCGCCAGCGCGCGCACCCCCCACGTCTCCGTCGCGTAATGGCCGCCGAGCAGGAGGTTGATCCCGCCCTCCTCGGCGTCGAAGAAGTTGTGGTGCCGCGCCTCGCCGGTCAGGAACGCGTCCAGCCCCGCCGCCGCGGCCGCCGCGATCTCGTCCGCGCCGCCGCCGGTGATCACCCCCGCGCGGCGGATCCGCTCCGGCCCGCCGGGCACCAGCCGCACCGGCCCGCCCAGCGCCTGCTCCGCCCGCTCGCGCAGCTCGTCGCGGGTGACGTCCAGCTCGCCCCACACGCCCACCGGCGTCCCCTTGTACTCGCCGAAGCTCCCGCGCGGCTCGATCCCCAGCTCCCGCGCCAGGATGGCGTTGTTGCCGACCTCCGGATGGATGTCGAGCGGGAGGTGGGCGGCATAGACGGCAAGGTCCGCGTCCAGGATGGCCTTCAGCCGGCGGTAGCGGCGGCCGGTGAGGGGGCGGTTCCCGTCCCAGAACAGGCCATGGTGCACCAGCAGCAGGTCCGCGCCCCAGCCGATCGCCGCGTCGACGGTCGCCTGCGCCGCGTCCACCGCGCACGCCACCCGGCCGATCTCGCGCGGAGAATCCACCTGCAGCCCGTTCAGCGCGCCACTCCAGTCGGGCACCTCGCGGATGCGCAGCCAGGTGTCCAGGTAGTCAACAAGCTCTGAAAGCCGCATGTGTGGCCGATGTTGGGGTCCTTCCCACAAACAGGTGGAAAACTCGGGTGGAAAACCCGCCCCTCTGCGTGTGGAAAACGCCCAACCCGTGAAAACGCAACGGGTTGGGCGTACTTTGGGCGATTGTGGAAAACTACCCCCAGCTCTGTGGAGTATCCTCGGCCGGACCGGCGGGAAGGGCGCGCGGCGCGGGCTCCTCGCCCAGCATCTGCACCTGCCCGTTGAAGCGGCACCCCTCCTCCAGAACCAGGTGCTGCGCCCGCGCGGAGATCTGTCCCTCGATCCGCGCGGTGGCCTGCAGCTCCAGCCGGCTCTCGGCGATCACCGTGCCCTGCACGCGCCCGCCGATCACCGCGTCCTGGGTGACCACGTCGCCCACCACCTCGCCCTCCTTCCCGATCACCACGGCCTTCCCGGCGCGCACCGTACCCTCGATCCGCCCCTCCACCCGCACCGTGCCCTCGGTCAGCAGGTCGCCGGTGATGCGCATCCCCGGCCCGATGATCGACATCGAGCTCTCGTTGGCCGCGGCCCGCGCCGAGCCGGCCTTGTCTCGCGCCACGCTGTCGTCCTTGCCTTTGAACAGTGCCATCTCGATCCTCGCGAACCGGCTCACACGAACCGCCAACCGCCGGGTTTGGGCGTGTCCCTCCGCTGCGCTCCGGGCCGGGCTGCGCGCGCGGTAGGGCACGATACCACTGTGCCCAACCGCGCCGGGCCGCCGCCGCGCCGGGCTTCCGTGAGAGTCCGCCGCATCGGTGAGCGCGCGGCGCCGTCCCGGCCCTCCGGGCGCGCATCCCTTCTATGAGCACGCGCCGGTGTCAAGGGCCTGGAGGAGGGCAAAACCCGCCTCAGGGGCAGTTGTGCGTCTTTCTGCCCCACTGCGATTCAATGGCACCGCCGCACTGCGGGCCGC
>NZ_DATIND010000123.1 GCF_035474595.1 Longimicrobium sp. | reverse complement strand
GCGGAAGATGGCGTCCATCTTCAGCTCCACGCCGAACTGCAGCCGCAGGCGGCCGATCACGCCGGTACCGAGCAGCGAGTGGCCGCCCAGCTCGAAGAAGTCGTCCTCCACGCCCACCCGCTCCAGCCCCAGCATCTCCCGACGTGGTGCATCGAGAGCAGCAGCACGTGGTCTTCCTCGCCCAGCCGCAGCAGCGTCGCGCCGAAGAGCGGTCCCGCCGCGAGGTCGAACGGCCGCCGCGCCTCCTCGCAGGCGCGCCGCGCGAGCGCCGCCTCGCGATCCGCCTCGTCCACCTCCGACAGGTCCTCCACCGGCAGGGAGAACCCGCCGAAGGGCGCGATCACCTGCACCGGCGAGCCGCCCGCCTCGCTGAAGGTGGTGCGCAGCGCCTCGTGGCGCCGGACGATCTCGCCCAGCGCGCGCTCCAGCGCCACCGCGTCCAGCGCCCCCTCTAGGCGCCAGGCGATGGGCATGTTGTAGACGGCGCTTCCCGGCTCCAGCCGGTCGATGAACCAGAGCCGCTCCTGCGCGAAGGAGGCGGGCGCGGTCCGCGTCCGCCCGATCCTCTCGAGGAAGATCTTGCAGAGCAGCGCCTGCTTCTCGCTGCGCGAGAGCGTGCCGGCGGACTCGGGGGGGGACGGTCATTCCGATTTCCGATGCTTCAGGTTTGCGCGCCCAGGAGGCGATCGAGCTCTTCGTCCGACAGGTCGTCGAGCACCGAGAGCAGGTGGTGCGGGCTGGCCTCGGTGCCGGGCGCCAGCTCGGGCACCGGTCCCGCCAGGGCCGCCGGCTCGCGTTCCTCCACGACGCGGGCGAGCTCCGCCACCGTGGGTCCTTCGAAGAGCGCCCGCAGCGGCAGCTCCACGCCGAAACGCTCGCGGACCCCCCACACCACCGTCGCGGCCAGCAGCGAGTGCCCGCCCAGCTCGAAGAAGCTCTCCTCCACCCCCACGCGCTCCAGCCCCAGCACCTCCGCCCAGATCTCCGCCAGCCCCTCCTCCACGGGGGTGCGCGGCGCCACGTACTTCTCCGCCGACGCGAGATCCGGCGCCGGCAGCGCCTTGCGGTCCAGCTTGCCGTTGGGCGTCAGCGGGAGCGCGTCGAGGAAGACGAACGCCGCCGGCACCATGTACTCCGGCAGGCTCTGGCGCAGGCGGTCGCGCAGCGCCTCGGCCGTCGCTTCACCCACCAGGTACGCCACCAGCCGCCGGTCGCCCGGCACGTCCTCGCGCGCGACGACGGCGCAGTCGCCGACCCCGGGCGCCCGGCGCAGCGCGGCCTCGATCTCCCCCGGCTCGATGCGGTAGCCGCGGATCTTCACCTGCCGGTCGGTCCGCCCCAGGAACTCCAGCTCCCCGGAGGCCGGCCGGCGCACCCGGTCGCCGGTGCGGTACAGCCGGGCGCCGGGCGCCGCCGGGAACGGGTCGGGGACGAAGCGCTCCGCGGTGAGCGACGGCCGCCCCAGGTAGCCGCGCGCCACGCTCCGCCCGCCCAGGCAGAGCTCGCCCGCCATCCCCGCGGGCGCCACGCTCCCCCCGGGCTCCAGCACGTACAGCGCGGCGTTCCCCAGCGGCCGCCCCACCATCTGCCGCGAGACGGCCTCGTCGCCCAGCCGGTGCGAGGCGCAGATGATGGCGGCCTCGGTGGGCCCGTAGAGGACGTGGATCTCC
>NZ_DATIND010000122.1 GCF_035474595.1 Longimicrobium sp. | reverse complement strand
GCGGAAGATGGCGTCCATCTTCAGCTCCACGCCGAACTGCAGCCGCAGGCGGCCGATCACGCCGGTACCGAGCAGCGAGTGGCCGCCCAGCTCGAAGAAGTCGTCCTCCACGCCCACCCGCTCCAGCCCCAGCATCTCCCGCCAGACGGCGGCGACCGCCTCCTCCAGCTCGTTGCGCGGCTCCACGTACGCGGTGCGCAGG
This sequence comes from Longimicrobium sp., assembly GCF_035474595.1. Classification (NCBI taxonomy): domain Bacteria; kingdom Pseudomonadati; phylum Gemmatimonadota; class Longimicrobiia; order Longimicrobiales; family Longimicrobiaceae; genus Longimicrobium; species Longimicrobium sp. Next base: position 7,140 of record NZ_DATIND010000122.1, on the reverse strand, counting down.
TGCGCGCGGGCGTCCGGGGTGCCCTGGCCGGCCTCGCCCGGCACGGGCGCTTCGGCGGCGGGCATCGGCAGCTCGGTCACCGCGGCGGAGCCGGTGCGCGGCGCCTCCAGGTAGTAGCGGCGGCGCTCGAACGGGTAGGTGGGGAGCGGGATGCGCCGGCCGCCGCGGCCCTCCGCGAAGGCGCGCCAGTCCACCGGCACGCCCTCGCTCCACGCGCGGCCCACGGCCTCCGCCAGCGCGCGCGTGTCGGCGCCGGCGTCGCGGGGGTGCGGCAGCGAGGCGATCACCGCGTGCGCGCCGCCGCGCGGCACCAGCGTTCCCAGCGTGCGGCCGGGGCCCACCTCCAGCAGCACGCTGTCTTCCCCCGCCCGCAGCAGCGTCTCCACTCCGGCGGCGAAGCGGACGGGGTGGCGGAGCTGGCGCGCCCAGTAGTCCGCGTCCGCCGCCTCTTCCGGCGTGATCCACGTCCCCGTGAGGCTGCTGACGTACGGCAGCTCCGGCGCGCGCGGCCGCGCGCGCCGCACCAGCTCGCGGAACGGGTCCAGGATCGGGTCCATCATCGCGGAGTGGAACGCGTGCGAGGTGTGCAGCCGCCGCACCTCCACGCCGTCCGCCCGCAGCGCCTCCTCCAGCGCGCGCACGGCCTCGGCCGGGCCGGAGACGGTGCACTGCGCGGGGCCGTTCACCGCCGCCAGCGAGACGTCGGCCGGGAGGCGCGGCAGCAGCTCCGCCTCGGAAAGGTGGACGCCGAGCATGGCGCCGGCGGGGAGCGACTGCATCAGCCGCCCGCGTGCGGCCACCAGGCGCAGCGCGTCCTCGGGCGAAAAAACGCCGGCCAGGCACGCGGCGACGAACTCGCCCACGCTGTGGCCCAGCATCGCCTCCGGCCGCACGCCCCAGCGGGTCCACAGCTGCGCCAGCGCGTACTCCACCACGAAGAGCGCCGGCTGCGTCACCGCGGTCTGCCCCAGCCGCGCCGTCGCGGCCTCTTCCGCGCCGTCGGCCGGAACCAGCACGTCGCGCAGGTCGAAGCCCAGCTCGGGGCGCAGGAGCTCCGCGCAGCGGTCCAGCGCGTCGCGGAAGACGGGCTCGGACGCGTAGACGCCCGCCGCCATCCGCACGTGCTGCGCGCCCTGGCCCGGGAAGAGGAAGGCGACCGCCCTTCCCTCGCCCGCGCGGACGCCGGCGGCGGCCCGCAGGGCGTCCACCGCCTCGGCGACGGACGACGCGGGGACGGCCGTCCGCCAGTCGAACGGGGTGCGCCCGGCCTGCAGGGTGAAGGCGGCGTCCGCCAGGTCGATGGAGGGGTTCCGCTCCAGGAAGTCCGCCAGGTTGCGCCGCGCCGCCCGCAGCGCCGTTTCGGTCTTCGCCGAGACGACGACCAGCTGCTCCGGGCGCGGCGTGCCCTCGCGGGCCGGGCGGCGCGGCGGCTCCTCCAGCACGGCGTGCGCGTTGGTCCCGCCGATGCCGAACGAGCTCACCCCCGCGCGCCGCGGCGCGGGCCCCCGCCACGGCATGGTCTCGCGGACCACGTAGAAGGGGCTCCGCTCGATCTCCAGCTTCGGATTCGGCCGGGTGAAGTGCAGGGAGGCGGGGATCACGCCGTCGCGCACCGCCAGCGCGGCCTTGATGAGCCCGGCGACCCCCGCGGCGGTGTCCAGGTGGCCGACGTTGGTCTTGAGCGAGCCCAGCCCGCAGAACCCGGTGTCCGGCGTCTGCGCGCGGAAGGCGCGGGTGAGCGCGGCCACCTCCACCGGATCGCCCAGGCTGGTGCCGGTGCCGTGCGCCTCCACGTAGCCGATGGAGCGCGAGGAGACGCCGGCCACGGAGAGCGCGTCGCCGATCACCGCCGCCTGGCCGTCCACGCCGGGGGCCATGAATCCCACCTTGGCGCTGCCGTCGTTGTTGATGGCGCTCCCCAGGATCACCGCGTGGATGGTGTCGCCGTCCGCGACGGCGTCCTCCAGCCGCTTGAGGACGACGACGGCCACGCCCGCGCTGGCCACCGCGCCCGACGCCTGCTCGTCGAAGGCGCGGCAGTGCCCGTCGGCGGAGGAGATCCCCCCGTCGCGCCAGGTGTAGCCGCGCGGTCGGACGCTGGCGAGGGAGACACCCCCCGCCAGCGCGATCTCGCACTCGCCGCCCAGCAGGGCGCGGCAGGCCACGTGGACGGCCACCAGCGAGGAGCTGCACGCCGTCTGCACGCTCACCGAGGGGCCGCGCAGCCCCAGCTTGTACGAGACGCGGGTGGGCATGAAGTCCTTGTCGTTCCCCACCATCACGTCGTATCCCGCGCGCCCCAGCAGGGCCGCGTACGGCAGCACGTTGTTCAGCAGGTACATGGAGGCGCCGCTTCCCGCGTACACGCCCGCGTGGCCGCCGTACGTTCCCGGGCCGTAGCCCGCGTGCTCCAGCGCGGCCCACGCCAGCTCCAGGAACAGGCGCTGCTGGGGGTCGGTGATCTCCGCCTCGCGGGGGGTGAAGCCGAAGAAGCCGGCGTCGAAGTCCGCGGCGTCCGGCAGCCAGCCCAGGGCGGGGACGTACGCGGGGTCCGACAGCGTCTCGTCGTCCACGCCGGCGGCGCGCAGCTCGTCGACGGTGAAGCGGGAGACGCTCTCGATCCCCGCCTTCAGGTTCTCCCACAGCGCGTCCACGCTGTCCGCGCCGGGAAAGCGCCCCGCCATCCCCACGAGGGCGATCTCGGCGCCGGTGGGCTCCCTGCGTTCTCCCTGGCTCATTCGTCTCTCGGGTGGATCAGGAACGGCGGACCGTCCCGTGGATTTTCAACGAGCTCGTTGCGGCGACTGCGGCCGCCGTCTCCGGCAGACTCCTCACGCGGGTATGCCGCGCCGCAGGCCGGCCAGGCGGCCGGTGCCCTGGCGCAGGCGCTCGTCGCGGCCGCTCACCGGGGCCTCGTCGGCGGAACCGCCGGCGCCGGCGGCCAGGTGGGCGGCCAGCGCGCGCACGGTGGGAAAGCGGAAGAGCTCCACCGCCGTGACGGCGACCCCCATCGCCTCCTGCAGCCGGGCCGCGAGGCGGATCAGCAGGAGCGAGTTGCCGCCCAGGTCGAAGAAGTTGTCGTCCGGCCCCACGGCGTCGCTCCCCAGCACCTGCCGCCACACCTCCGCCAGCGCGCGCTCCCGCCGCGACAGCGGCACCGCGGGGGCGGCGGGGTCGCCGGCCTGCGGCGCGGGAAGGGCGCGGCGGTCCACCTTGCCGCTGGGCGTCATCGGCAGCGCGTCCAGCGCCACGAACGCGGAGGGGACCATGTACGCCGGCAGCTCCGCGCGGACCGCGGCGCGCACGGCATCGACCGGCATCGCTCCATCCGCCGGCACCAGGTACGCCACCAGCCGCCGGTCGCCGGGCTCGTCCTCGCGCACGGCCACGACGGCGTCGCGCACGCCGGGGTAGCGGCGCAGCAGCGACTCGATCTCGCCCGGCTCGATGCGGAAGCCGCGCACCTTCACCTGGTCGTCGGTGCGGCCCAGGAACTCGAGTGCGTGAGTGGGAGAGTGCGTAGGTGCGTGGGGAACGGCTTCGCCCCCTTCGGCATCTCCATTCCACTCTCGCACTCTCGCACTTTCGCACTCTCGCACTTCCCTCCACCGCACGAGGTCGCCCGTGCGGTACAGGCGCGCGCCCGGCTCCGCGGCGAACGGATCGGGGACGAAGCGCTCCGCCGTGGCGCCCGGGCGGTGCAGGTAGCCGCGCGCCACGCCGGTGCCGCCCACGAACAGCTCGCCGGGAATGCCGGCGGGGACGGGGCGCAGCGATGCGTCCAGCACCCGCACCCGGTAGCCCGGCATTGGCCGGCCGATGGGGACCACGGGCTCGTCCGCCCGCACCTCGTGCAGCGTGGCGGCGACCGTCGTCTCCGTCGGCCCGTAGCTGTTGATCAGCTGCACCCCGTCACCCACGCGGCGGCGCCACGACGCCACCCGCTCCGGCAGCGCCCGCTCGCCGCCGAGGATCATCACCCGCAGCGAGGCCGGCACGGGCGGCGCGGCGCGCTCCATCGCGGCCGCGATCTCGTGCCAGAACGCCGTCGGCAGGCTGGCCACGGTGAGTCTCCACCGCTCCGCGGCGCGCCAGAATCCATCCACCGACTGCAGCATCTCCTCGTCGCGCAGCACCATCGTGGCGCCGACGGCCAGGGGGGCGAACAGCTCCTCCACGCTGCTGTCGAAACCGAGCGGCGCGAACTGAAGGAAGCGGTCGGCGGGGGTAAGGGCGTAGGCCTGCCGCGCCGCGTCCACGTACGCCGACAGGCAGCGGTGCGGCACCGCCACGCCCTTGGGACGGCCGGTGGACCCGGAGGTGTAGATGACGTACGCCAGGTCCTCCGGCTCGGCCACTTCGTCCACAAACGGAGGGGATGATTCCAAGGCGGCGAGCTCGGCGGCCAGCTCCGCCACGCGGCCCGCGTAGCCGGCGGGGGCGCCGGCGCCGGTGCCGTCCAGCAGCAGCGCGGCGCCGCTGTCCGCGAGCATGTACGCCTGCCGCTCGGCGGGGTAGGCGGGGTCCAGCGGCAGGTAGGCGCCGCCCGCCTTCAGCACGGCGAGGATGGCGGCCACCGCGTCCACGCTCCGCTCCGCCCGCACCGCGGCGATCCGGCCCGGCTGCACGCCCAGCGCGTGGAGGCGGCGGGCCAGGCGCGCGGCGCGGTCCTCCAGCTCCGCGTACGTCACCGCGCGGTCCCCGCCCTCCACCGCGACCGCGCTGGGCGTCCGCGCCGCCTGCGCGGCGATCCGCTCGTGGATGAGCGCGAAGGCGGCCGGGGATTCGAGCGCCGGGCCTTCTCCGGCGCGCAGGGCGGCATCCACCTCGTCCGCGGAAAGGAGCGGCAGGGCGGAGAGCGCCTCGTCCGGCGCGGCGCAGGCGGCCGCGAGCAGGGTGTGGAAGTGGCCGATCATCCGCAGCGCCGTCACGCGGTCGAAGAGCGCGGTGGCGTACTCCAGCGCGCCGGCCATCCCGTCGCCGTCGGGGCGCAGCACCAGCGTGAGGTCGAAGAGCGCCTGCGTCCCCGCGACGGGCACCGGCTCCGTCCGCAGGCCGGGGAGCGCGGCGGTGCCCTCGTCCGCGGGGTGCAGGCTGAACATCACCTGAAAGAGGGGTGCGTGCGCGGCACTGCGCGGCACCTTCAGCTCGTCCACCAGCCGCTCGAAGGGCATCTCCTGGTGCGCGAAGGCGCCCATCGCCCCCTCGCGCACGCGGTGCAGGAGGGCGCGGAAGCCCGGATCGCCGGACAGCTCCGCCCGCAGCGCCAGCGTGTTGACGAAGCAGCCCACCACGTCCCGCGTCTCCGGCCGCACCCGGTTGGCCACCGGCGTGCCGACGACCACGTCGTCCTGCCGCGCGTACCGGCCCAGCAGCGCCTGGAGGGCGGCCAGCAGCACCATGAAGGGCGTGCACCCCTCCGCCCGCGCCAGCGCGCCGACGGCGTCCGCCACCTCCCGCGGCAGGCGGAAGCGCTCCGCGGCACCCTTCCCGTCCCACCCCGGCGGACGGGGGCGGTCCCCCGGCAACTCCAGCAGGGCGGGCGCATCCGCCAGCGCCTCCGTCCAGTACGCCAGCTGCGCGTCGAAGACGGCGCCGGAGAGGTGCTCGCGCTGCCACGCGGCGTAGTCCGCGTACTGCAGCCCCGGCGCGGACGGCGGCGACGGCTCGCCGCGCGAGAAGGCGCCGTACAGGGCGGCCAGGTCGCGCAGCAGCACCCCCGTGCTCCACCCGTCGGTGATCACGTGGTGCAGGTTCAGCAGCAGCACGTGGTCGTCGGCGTCCAGCCGGTAGAGGTGGATGCGCGCCAGGGGGCCCTGCTCCAGGTCGAACGGGCGCGCCGCCTCGTCCGCCAGCCGGCGCCGCAGCTCCGCCTCGCGCCCGCCCGCGTCCACCCCGGTCAGGTCGGCGGATTCGATGGGCAGGGCGCCGCGCGGGAGAACGACCTGCATCGCCCCGCCCTCCATCCAGCGGAAGACGGTGCGCAGCGACTCGTGGCGCTCCGCCAGCGCGTGCAGCCCCCGTTGCAGCGCGGCGTGGTCGAGCGGGCCGCGGAGCCGCAGGGCCAGGGGAACGGCGTACAGGGCGCGCCCCGGGTCCATGCGGTCCAGCATCCACAGCCGCTGCTGCGGGAAGGAGACGGGCGCCGTGTACGCCCGCACCCGCTCCCCGCGCACCTCGACCTCCGTCGTCGCGTCCCGCGGACGGGGGGTGATGCGGAGGGCGGTGCCCGCCGCCTCCGCGCGCGGCGCGGCGTCGACGGCGGCCGCCAGCGCCCGCACCACGGGATGCTCGAAGAGGGTGCGCAGCGGGAGCCCCACGCCGCAGCGGTCCTCGAGGTGCGACCAGACGTGCATCGCCAGGAGCGAGTGGCCGCCCAGCGAGAAGAAGTCGTCGGCGGCGCCCACCCGCTCCACCCCCAGCACCTCGCCGAACACCTCCGCCACCGCGCGCTCGGTGGGCGTGCGCGGCTCCACGTACGCCGCCGTCTCCGCGGCGGCCTCGGCCGCGGGAAGGGCGCGGCGGTCCACCTTGCCGCTGGGCGTGAGCGGAAAGCGCTCCAGGAAGACGAAGGCCTGCGGGACCATGAAGTCCGGCAGCCCACCGCGCAGGTGGACCTTCAGCGCCTCCACGTCCGGCGCGCCCGCGGCGGACGACGGGACCACCCACGCCGCCAGCCGGCGCGCATCGCCCTCGCCGGCGACCGCCACGACGGCGTCGTCCACCTCCGGGTGCCGGCGCAGGGCGGACTCGATCTCCCCCGGCTCGATGCGGTAGCCCCGCACCTTCACCTGCCGGTCGGTGCGCCCCAGGAACTCCAGCTCGCCGGAGGCCGGCCGGCGCACCCGGTCGCCGGTGCGGTACAGCCGCGCGCCGGGCGCCGCCGGGAACGGGTCGGGAACGAAGCGCTCCGCGGTGAGCGACGGCCGCCCCAGGTAGGCGCGCGCCACGCTCCGCCCGCCCAGGCAGAGCTCGCCCGCCACCCCCGCGGGCGCCACACTCCCCCCGGGCTCCAGCACGTACAGCGCGGCGTTCCCCAGCGGCCGCCCCACCATCTGCCGCGAGACGGCCTCGTCGCCCAGCCGGTGCGAGGCGCAGATGATGGCGGCCTCGGTGGGCCCGTAGAGGACGTGGATCTCC